>SBFI01000288.1 GCA_006227875.1 Acidobacteriota bacterium | reverse complement strand
TCGCTCTGCCGGTGGCCAATCTCTGTCTGGTCGAGAAGATGGAGGCGGATGAGGTCATGGTTCCCTGTGCGTCGTGCTTCCGGCGGCTCAAGTCGGGGCACCAAGAGACCACGACCCGGTCGGAGTTGGCGGCGAGAGTCAATCGGGTCGTGGATGAGCCGTATCGCGGGACGGTCGAGGTCAGCCATCCGCTAGAGATCTTCTCGGATCGCGACATGCTCGCCAGGATCGCCGACAAGGCAACAGCCGATCTCTCCCACCTGCGGGTGGTCTGCTACTACGGCTGTCTGCTGACGCGACCCCCCAAGGTGATGCAGTTCGACCGCTGTGAATACCCCATGTCGATGGATGCCGTGCTGCGATCTGCAGGGATCGCCACCTTGGACTGGGACTTCAAGACCATGTGTTGCGGTGCCGCTTTCTCGCTCACCGAGACCGACATCGTCTACAAGCTCACGGCGGAGATCCTCGACGAAGCGCAGACGGTCGGCGCCAACGCCATCGCGGTGGCCTGCCCACTGTGCCACGCAAATCTCGACACCCGGCAGAGCGAGATCGAGGAGAGGGAGGAGAAGAAGTACGGACTGCCTGTCTTCTACTTCACCCAGTTGATGGGGCTGGCGATGGGAATACCCGGTGCCGACCTGGGTCTCGGCAAGCATCTGGTAGACGCCGAGGAGCTGATCGAGACCACTGTTCAGGCGCCGGCCGCCTGACGGAAGGCAGCAGCGAATGCGAGCTACCGAATCAGACCCAAGCGAGGCCAAGGCCATGAATGAAAATGGCAGGAAAGTGGGTTCAGTGATGGTCGTCGGTGGCGGTATCGGCGGATTACAGGCCTCTCTGGATCTGTCCGCCTCCGGATACAAGGTCTATCTGGTAGACCGCAATCCGGCTATCGGTGGGGTCATGGCCCAGCTGGACAAGACCTTCCCCACCAACGACTGCGCCATGTGCACGTTGGCGCCGCGGCTCGTCGATGCCGGTCAGCACATCAACATCGAGAGATTGACGTATTCGGAGGTGGAAGGTGTGGAGGGCTCGGCGGGCCATTTCAAGGTGCGGGTGAAAAGGAAGGCGCGCTTCGTAGACGAGGCAAAATGCACTGGCTGTGCGGAGTGCGTCCAGCACTGCCTCGTGCGCAACTACGCCTACCTCGAAACGCCCCTCATTGTCCCCAAACCAGAGATCGACCCCGAGCAGAATGCTCTCCTCGAAAGGATCACCGCCCGGTACCCGGGTGGCCCCGAGACTCTGGTACCGATTCTCCAGGACATCAACGCCGAGCTCAATTGGCTGCCGCCTGAGGTGCTGGGGAGGCTGGCCGAGCTCAAGGCCATGCCGTTGGAGCGCATCCTGCGGATCGCCACCTTCTACAAGGCGTTCAGCCTGGTGCCACGGGGTAAATACATCATCAGGGTCTGCACCGGAACCGCCTGCCATGTCAAAGGGGCACCCAGAATCATTGATCGCTGTGCGGGCGAGCTCGGCATCCATCTCGGAGACACCACCGGAGACATGCAATTCACCTTGGAAGAGGTGCGCTGCCTGGGCTGTTGCGGGCTCTCACCGGTGGTCACTGTGGGCGATGAGATTCACGGCAAGCTGACTCCGACGACCGCTGCGGCACTCATCGATCAGTGCGCCGCCTGAGGGAGAACAAGTCGTGGCGAAGATCAAGCCAGAGGATCTAAAGAGAATCAAGGCGCAGATGGCCGGGACAATGAACCTGCGCGAGGGGGACGCCCGGGCCAAGGTCACCGTGCACATGGGCACCTGCGGGATCGCCGCGGGGGCCAGAACGATCATGAACAAGATGATGAGTCTGGTGGAGGAAGAAGAGGGCAAGGACATCATCGTCACCGCCTCGGGCTGTGCCGGGCTGTGCAGCCGCGAGCCCATGATGACCGTTGAGCTCAAAGGCGAAGCCCCTTTCAAGTACGTGGATCTGGATGAAGCCAAAACAGAGAGGATCTTCCAGGAGCACGTTCTGTCGGGCGACGTGGTTACCGAGTTCGCCCTCGCCGTCGGCAGCGAGCGCGTCGGGTAGAGCAGATTTGATGAGGAAGGAGACCCGTCGATGAAGCCGTATCGGATGCACCTGATGCTCTGCGCCGGGACCGGCTGTGTCTCCAACAAGGCTTTCAAGGTCAGGGAGGTGCTGGAGGAGCAATTGCGCGAGCACAACCTCCAGGACGAGGTCGGAGTGGTCATGACGGGCTGCAACGGCTTCTGCGCCCAGGGGCCGGTCATGGTCGTCCAGCCGGATGGGATCTTCTACCAGCTGCTGGACGAGAAGGTCATCCCGCACCTGGTGGAAGAGCACTTCCTCAAGGGCCGGCCGGTCGAGGATCTGATGTTCACGCCGCCCGGGGACGAGGCGCCCGTGCCCATCATGAGCGATATCGGCTTCTTCAGCAAACAGCGGCTCATTGCGCTGCGCAACCGGGGAATGATCGATCCCGAGAAGATCGATGAGTACATCGCACGAGATGGTTACAGCGCGTTGGTCAAGGCGTTGACCGAGATGACGCCCGAAGAAATTATTGAGGAGGTCAAGATTTCGGGGCTGCGGGGAAGAGGCGGTGCCGGCTTCCCGACCGGCTTGAAATGGGAGATCTGCCGCAACACCGAGGGCGACACCAAGCACATCATCTGTAACGCCGACGAGGGCGATCCGGGCGCCTTCATGGACCGCAGCATCATCGAGTCCGACCCCCACTCGGTGCTCGAGGGGATGGCCATCGGCGCTCGGGCCATCGGCGCCGCTCAGGGGCACGTCTATATTCGTTACGAGTACCCCCTGGCCCGCGAACGGCTGATCAAGGCCATGGAGCAGGCCAGAGAATACGGCCTGCTTGGGAACGACATCCTCGGTACCGGCTTCGAATTCGACATCTCGATTCACCGGGGTGCCGGAGCGTTTGTCTGTGGTGAGGAGACCTCACTCATTGCCTCCCTCGAAGGCCGACCGCCCGAGCCCCGGGTACGGCCGCCCTTTCCGGCACAGTCCGGATTCTGGGGAGAGCCGACCAACATCAACAACGTCGAGTCCTGGGCCAACATCCCCGAGATCGTCAACCGCGGTGGGGCCTGGTTTGCCTCGATCGGTACCGAGAAGAGCAAGGGCACAAA
>SBFI01000222.1 GCA_006227875.1 Acidobacteriota bacterium | reverse complement strand
TGGACCGCCACCACCTCGCCGGAGGAGTGGCAGGACCTGGTGGACGGCATGGGGATCGGCGGTCCCCCGAGCGTCTGCGGCGACTCGAGCTGCGACCCGGGTGAGCACTCCTGCAACTGTGCCATCGACTGCGGCGCGCCCCCCGCCAACGAATCCGGTCTCTGTGCCGATGCCTACGACAACGACTGCGACGGCTTTATCGACTGCACCGACGGCGACTGCTCGGCCGAGCCGTTCTGCGCCATCTGCGGCGACGGCACCTGCAACCCGGGCGAGGACAAGTGCAACTGTGCCGCCGACTGCGGCTCGCCCCCGCTCACCGAGGTCGGGGTCTGCACCGACACCTTCGACAACGACTGCGACACCTTTGCCGATTGCGGCGATCCCGACTGTGCCCCGGATCCGGCCTGCGCCTTCTGTGGCGACGCCACCTGTGGTCCGGGTGAGGACCAGTGCAACTGCGTCGTCGACTGCGGCACACCCCCGGCCGGTGAAGTCGGATTCTGCGCCGACAGCCTGGACAACGACTGCGACGGTGCCGTCGACTGTCTCGACCCCGAGTGTATCCCCACCGCGGAGTGCACCTTCTGCGGCAACTCGATCTGTGACGCGGGTGAGAACAGCTGTAATTGCGCCGGCGACTGCGGCGCCCCACCGGGCAGCGAGGTCGGGATGTGCACCGGCGGTTGGGACGACGACTGCGACGGCGATGTCGACTGCGCCGACACCGACTGCTCGGCCGATCCGGCCTGTATCGTCTGCGGTGACTTCGTCTGCAGCCCCGGCGAGGACACGTGCAACTGCCCCGGCGATTGCGGTGTACCGCCGATAAACGAGATCGGTCTCTGCGACGACGGGATCGACAACGACTGTGACGGTGCGACCGACTGCACCGACTCCGCCGACTGCTCGACCGACCCGGCCTGCAGCATCGGCTCCTGCGACGCCCCCGGCTCGATCCAGGTCCAGATCCCGACCCAGGCCACCCCGAGAGCGGAAGGCGGCAGGCAGCCGGATGACATCGAGGAGGATCGTGGTGACGGCGACATCAATTTCGGCAGCAGCGATATCAACCTCGATGACGGCGACATCGGCGGCTTCTACTTCCGGGACGTGAACGTTCCCGACGGGGCGATCATCGAGACCGCGACTCTGGACTTCATGGCCGACGGCGACTGGGCCAACACCTCGGTGCTCCTCATCCGGGGTGAGCTGGCGGCTAATTCGGTCCCCTTCGTGCCGGACGGTACACCGGATATCGGGCCCTTTCCGCCTATAGCCGATTATGAGATGACCAGTCGTAATTGGTCCAGCGCCGAGGTCTCCTGGACACTGCCGCTCTGGATCTCGAAGGACCGCTACGTCTCCCCCAACCTCAAGGACATCGTCCAGGAGATCATCGAGGTGCCCGGCTGGGCGGCGGGCAACAGAATGCTCTTCAAGGTCGATCTCGAGGATCCCGCCCTCCATGGACGCAAGGTCTACGCCGCGGAGATCACAGGCAGAGGGGCGATCCTACGCATCGACTACACCGGCCCGGCCGGCAAGCCCGAGACGGCGGCGGCGGCGCCACCACCACCCTCCGCGACTACCACCGAGGTCGACCGGGCCAAGAACATCATCCGCCAGACGCTGCGGCTCAAGACGGGCTTTGTCCCCGATCCGAGTACCGGCGCGAGCGTGGCCGTCGAGTACATCCTGGGTGACATCTTCCACTCCGACCCGGCGGTGGTAGGGGTGCCCGAGAACGGACGCTACTTCGCTTCCGACCTCTTCAGCACCAGCCCCTTCAGCTGCACCGACAACCCCGGCTACCGTTGCTTCTTCGACAAGCACCAGTACCGGCGCCAGGTGCTGCTGGCCGGGGCCAACGACGGTCAGATCCATGCCTTCGATCTGGCCACCTACGAGTACACCGCCGACCCGGCGGTGGACGGTGCGTTCAACAACGGCACCGGCAGGGAGCTCTTTGCCTATGTGCCGCGAGACGTACTGCCCAATCTGGTGCAGCAGGCCGAGACCAACGAGCACGACTGGGATGTCGACAACCCCATCCGGGTAACCGACGTCTTTATCGATCCGGCCCACGACGGCACGCCGACGGTCGACGACCGCGAGTGGCGGTCGGTGGCCATCGGCGGTCTGCGCCGCGGCGGCCGGACGGTCTGGGCTCTGGATATGACCCAGCCCGACGAGCTCGACGGCAAGGGCGTCGGTGTTCCCATCAACGGCTATGTCCCCTCCTGTTGGGACTCGCCGCAACCTCCTGACACCGACGGCAGCGGCAGCGACCCCTGTGGACCGGTGGCCTACGGCTCCGCGCTGTGGGAGTTCACCGATACCTGGGACGAGGACTCGCCGTCGCCACCCACTTCGGGCTCCGGTAACCCCGACCTGGGCGACACCTGGTCGACGGTCAACACCGGGCTGCTCAGGGTCCTGGTCGATGACGGCGCCGGTGGCACCGAAGAGGCCACTAAGTTCGTCGCCGTCTTTGGCGGCGGTCTCGACAGCTCCAAGCTGGGCCGCTCGGGTAACTGGCTCTACATGGTCGACATCGAGACCGGCAAGACCATCTACAAGCGCCGGCTGAGCTCGTCGGCGGCCTCCGAGCCGGCGGCGGTGGACACCAACGGCAGTGGCTACCTGGACACCATCTATATCGGCACCATCGACGGCTATCTCTACAAGGTCGACATCAGCGAGCCCAAGGAGCTGGTTACCACCACGGTCAACGACTACTCCGAGGGCTCACCGCCACCGACGGTGCGCACGGTCGACCGGGTCATCGATGCCGCCTGGGATCCGTTCCCCATCTTCGATACCGGCGGCCGTCCCATCTACTTCCCGCCGTCGGTGATCTTTATCGGTAAGCTGGGTCTCTACTCGGTGGCCTTTGGCACCGGTGACCGCGAGGACATCGTGGCCTTCCCCGCCCAGGTGCCGCGCTTCTACAACGTCGTCGACAACGACTTTGCCGCCGGCCACCCGCTGCTACCGTTGACCGAGAACGAGCTCAAGAAGATCCCCTACAACACCGATGTCAAGGAGACGGTGGATCTCTTGATCGATCCGCCGGCCGGCAAGGAGCTCGGTTGGGTGCTCGTCCTGGGCGACAAGGACAAGGTGGTCACCAAA
>SBFI01000331.1 GCA_006227875.1 Acidobacteriota bacterium | reverse complement strand
GTACATGAAGTTGGCCATCTGACCGGCCACGGGGTCGACAACAGCCACCTGTCGGCCGGCCAGGAGTTGGCGGAAGTAGAGGTGTTCTTCTTGCATGGGGAGAGTCCGTGGGGGCAAGCATAACGGAAGGGGGACCGCGGCCACCCACCCGGCGGTGACGCAGTGGCGCAATGACGCAATGACGCAATGGCGCAGTGAGCAATGGGCAGTGGGCAGTTAGCGGTGGAGCGTAGCAGCGGGATCCACTGCGTCACTGCGAGCGAGCCTGAGGCTCGCGATCACTGCGTCATTGCCCAGTGCTCACTGCTCACTGCCGCCTTCTCCTCGGGCGCTCCTCACAGCCCAAACTCCTGTCCTTCCTCCAACACTCCGAATCCCTCGATCTCCTTGCGTTCGGCACTCTCCGGATCCAACGCCGGGTTGGAGTGGTTCAGGTGAGTGAAGTAGACCTCGAGTCCGGTGTTCTCGACTGTCTCCGCCATCAGATCGAGGGTCTGCGAGATGAGCGGGTGGCCGATCGACTCGACGCGTCTGCCGGGTAACTCATCGAGGGAAAAGAAGGTGCCGTCGAGCAGAGCGTAGTCGACTCCGGCAAGCGCTTCGGGGAGCGGTTGGCTCCATGCCACCCAGGAGTCGGTGTCGGGTAGGTAGAAGAGGCTGCGGCTGGGACCGTCGATCCTGAAGGCCAGGGTGTCGGCGTACTCGTCGCGGTGGGGAGCCCGGATCGGGGCAACAGCGACTCCGTCTTCGAGCTCGACCACAGCGCCGGGCGTCAGCTCGTCAAGGGTGATGTTGTTCAAATCGACGAGCTGGCTCCATGGTCCGTTGTTGCTCAAGTACTCGGCCATCCGAGGTGTCGCCCAGACGGGTAGTCCCTGTGTATGCACGGCCTCGAAGCCAAGAAAGGCCAGACCGAGATAGTGGCCGATGTGGGCATGGGTGAGAAAGATGCCGTCGAGGGGTGTGCGGTCGACCCGTCCCTCCACCGGACCGCGGACGTCGCGGAGCGCGCTGAGCTGGTCGCGGATGTCCGGTGTGGCGTCGACGAGATAGACCTTGCCGCTGGCCGGGAGGACCAAGGCGAGACTGGCGATGTGTCTTCGGCGATCCGGTTGATGACGGGCGGTCTCGCAGCTCGTGCAGGTGCAGGCTGCATGCGGCAGCCCGCCATCCTGAACCGTGCCGACCACCCGGACGAAGGGTCCGGTCGGTTGTGTGTTGTCCTGGGTGATCGGGGCAGGTGGTGGCGAACTCTCACTTGCCGGTGCCGTGGAGGACCCCCCGCCACAGCCACCCAGGGGCAGCAGGAGGGTCAGAGCCAGCACCGGGGATCTGTGCCGGACGCTCACAGGTCCAACATCCTCGACGACAGCTCCTTGACCAGCTTGGCGGCGACCACGGCTGTAAGGTCGTGGAGATCGCGGGATGGGTTGAGCTCCACGATGTCGGCACCGACCAGCGGTACGCGGAGTCGGCCGATCAGCCGCAGGCATTCACGGGTGGAAAGACCACCGGCCTCGCGATGGGCGACACCGGGAGCAAAGGCCGGGTCGAGGGCATCCAGGTCGAAGGAGAGATAGACCGGGCCGTCGAAGTCGAAGTCGTGCTCCGGGATCAAGTCACGCATGGAGACCACCTCGACACCAAAGCGCTCGGCCTGCGCCTGTTGGTGCGGGTTCATGGTGCGAATCCCCACCTGGACCAGACGTTGGACCAGCCCCTCTTCCATGATGCGGGCGAAGGGACAGGCGTGCGAGAGCCGGCTGCCCTCGAACTCGTCGTAGAGGTCGGGATGGGCGTCGAAATGGAGCAGGTTGAGCCGAGGGAAGTGCCGAGCATAGGCGCGGACGATCGGATAGGTCACCGAGTGATCGCCACCCAAGGCCAGTAGCCGAGCCTTGCGACTCAGCACCCGGTCGACGGTCTCGGTGATGAAGTCGAAAGCCTCGGGTGCCATATCGAGCTCGAGGTCACCGAGATCTCGAAAGCGATGCTCAGTCGCCAGGTCGACACCGGCCTCGCAGGCGAGGTTGCTCGCCGGTGAGTGGAGGGCCTGGCGTATATGAGGCGGGGCTGCGGCCGCACCGCGCACAAAAGAAGAGCTCTCATCCCACGGCAGACCGAGCACGGCCACCGACCCCGGTTCGAGATCCCCGATGGCGGTCTGGAGGGTCGTTGTCATTGTTTCCCATCGAGTCTACAGGCTTGGCACCTGTCCATGGACTCGGGTAGGGTCGAACGGAATGACCGATCGCTCACATCTCATCGGATCGTGTGCGAGCAGAGGGACGGCCATCTGTCTCGCCGTCGCCATAGCGTCTCTGCTGACGGCGTGCAACGCAGCCCCGCGGTCGTTCGACGCCGTTGCGGAGACCGGCTTTGCCGTCTATCGCTCGGGTCTGCTGAGTGACGAGGAGCTCGAAAGTCTCTGTCGCGAGGGGGTCACCGAGATCGTGATACTCGACGGCACCGGCGGGAAACGGGAGTGCGCGATGCGTCGCCGCCTCTGCCCGCAGCTGCGCGTCCGCTACAGCCACCCGCAAGAGGCGAGCATTCCACTCACCGAGGAGTTCCTCGAGGCCTTCGACCGGTGGGTCGCGGAGGCGCGGAGCTCAGGTTCCAAAGTCGCCTTTCGCTGTCATCACGGCTGGCACCGAGCCGGCCGGCTGGCCGCTTACTACCGGATGAAGTTCGACGGCTGGAGCACCGAAGAGGCCATTGCCGAGATGAACGAGGTGGGGGGGATGATGTGGCAGCACCCCTATCTCGAGCCCCAGGTCGAGGCACTGAGCGACCTGATCGCGGGTAGGCCCTGTGGGCAGGATCCCGAGTACTGTGTCCAGCCGCCGGCCGCCGGTCAGGACGAGGGGCTGACGTCGGAGGGACTCTTTGTGACCGACGTCTGTTCTCCCCCCGCCAGGTGATCGTGGTGGCGGATTCCCGCCACCGACCAGCCCTCGAGAGCCGACTGGAGCTGAGTCTCCTCCCGCTTCCAGCGGCGTCGATCCCAGCCCAGGTGTTGGGCAAACAAAAGCCGCAGTTGAGGCAGGAGCTCGGGTACCCGCGCCGGGCTCCAGAGCCCGACCCGGGCGCGGCGCAACAGCAAATCCTCCAGATGGAGAACCGCGCCAAAGGCGAGGTGGACGCGGACCTCGGCCGCGGTGAGGTCGAGCCCTTCGGCCAGCGGGCGCAGCTCCTTCTTGCGCCGCGCCAGCCGCGGCGCCCACCAGGCCTGGCTGCGGAGCCGCCGCGCCATACCGGAGGCCACTTCGGCAGTGAGCCCATAGGTCGTGGCCAGACGGGATGCCAGATCCGGCGGGGCCAGGCTGGCCAGGGCCGTGCCGTCGGTCAGACAGGGTGAAACCTGTTTTGCCCGCTCATCGGGTAGGTACTTGAGCGCTTCGTCGCCCGCCTCCTCGGCCATCGGCCGCCAGGTAGTGAGCTTGCCACCGGCAACGGTGAGCAACCCGTTCTCCTCCCAGATGTCCTCTTCGCGGCTCGCCTCCGACGGATCGTCGGTGTGAGCGTCGAG
>SBFI01000413.1 GCA_006227875.1 Acidobacteriota bacterium | reverse complement strand
CTCGGTCTTTCTCGATGATCTTGACCCGGATGTCGAAGGGGACGAGGGCACGGGCGACCGAACGCCCGGTGGCACCCCCTCCTCCGATCACCACGGTTCCGGGTTTCTCTTTCTGAACCGAGCTCACCATGAGCTCGGCTTCACCGATCACCTCGGTGGTGCCGAGAAGCAAGGCGTCATCACCGGGGGAAGCGAAATCGTCGCCGGCCGGGACGATCAACTCGTCGCCACTGAAGATGGCCACCACCAGACAGTCTTTGGGGAGCGAGACCTCTTTCAGAGGTTTGTGTACCAGCGGCGAGTCCTGGTCGAGATGGACCTTCGACAGCTGGATCTTGCCCCAGGCCAGATACTCGACCGCCACCGTGTTGTGGCCCCGGATCTCGTTGAGGACTCGGATCGTCGTCAGCAGCTGGGTCGATAGCAGCAGATCGACCAGAAAGACATCCTCCAGCAGCCGACGGTCGGTGATGACCTCCTCGGCGATACCCACCCGCACGACGGTGCGATCGGCACCCAGGAACTTGGCTATGTTGGCCGCCGCCAGATTGGCCTCGTCTGACGAAGAGACCGCCATGAAGAGCTCGCAGTTGGAGACACCCGCCGCCTCGAGCACCTGCGGGTGTGCCCCGTTACCACCGACAACCAGGACGTCGAGCTCGTCCGCGATCCGCTCCTTCTTTACCGGGTCGAGCTCGATCACCGCCACGTCGTGACCCTGCTGGGAGAGCGACTTGGCCAGATGGAATCCCACCTCGCCCGCGCCCATGACCACGAAGCATTTCTCACTCATCGCGTATTGTCGCTCGCCGGTTGGAGAAGGATGGCAATTGAACGAGAATCCGGTCGGAAACGCCGTCTTTCATGCAGTGCTCCGATTGTAGCAGCCCGTGGTGGAAGTCTTGAGGGTGGCGCCGTCGGGTGTACCGAGCCCTGCCGGGGCCTGTGCTAACGTCTGATCGTCGGGCTGTACAAGTCAACAAGGAGGCGAGGACTGTGACTAGGAAAATCAGTACCGGAACCTTGCTCTTGCTTCTGTTCGTCCCACTGGCGGTCATGTCGGAGGTCAAGACCTCGCACAAGGACGGCACGCAGTTTTCCAGCTATCAAACCTACGCCTGGAGAACCTGGCCCGATCTGCATCCCGAGCACCCGTTGGCCGAGGGCACGCTGCTCGATCTGGAGGTCAAGAGTCGCGCCCAGGCGACGCTGGCCAAAAAGGGTCTCCAGCCCACCGACAGTGGCGATCCCGACCTCTGGATCACCTACACGGCTTTGGTCTCCGAGACGGTCAACATCGATGGTGTGCGGAAGGAAGTCGCCCCCGGAGTGGCCTGGATCGGCGACCCCCGTGCCCATGGGATGGTGGCCTACGAGGAGGGGACTCTCGTCTTCGAGATCTATGATGCCGAGAGCGATGTCCAGGTGTGGAGCGGGTGGAGCACCGAGGTGGCGGAGACCCGGAAAAAGCTGCGCAAAAAGGGTCTCAACGCCGTCTCCAAGATCCTCAATCACTACCCTCCGAGATAACGACAAGGCCGCCCGGTCTCCGGACTTCCGGTTTTTTCCGGATTCTGGTAGAAAGGGAGGGCTTCTGACAGCTAGGGGCAGTCCCGTATGGTCGAGCAGGTGGGGTTTGCTCGATCGGCCGTGCTGCCTGTAGAGCCTTCATCAATTTCAGACGGAAGGAGAGCTGAGCATGTCGAATCTGGGAGCGAGTCTTCAGGAGAGTTTCAGCACCATGGTGACGGGAGTGAGCAGCTACCTGCCTCACCTGGTAGCGGCACTCGCCATCCTGATATTGGGGTGGCTTTTGGCGCTTGTGATCTCGAAGCTGGTCCGCGCCGGGCTGCGGCGAACCACACTCGACAACAAGATTGCCGGATGGGTCCGGGCCGAGGGTGAGGAGGTCCCCGACGTCGAGGCACCCATCAGCCGAGTTGTCTTCTGGCTGGTCATGGTCTTTGTCCTCATGGCGTTCTTCTCGGCGCTCAAGCTGACGGTGGTCACCGGACCGCTCAACAGCTTCCTGGACGAGATCTTCCAGTACGCCCCGCGGATTCTGAGTGCCGGCCTGCTGCTGTTGGTGGCCTGGGTGGTGGCAACCGGGATCCGCTGGCTGGTGCGCACAGCACTAGACGCAGCCAAGCTGGACGAGCGCGTCGGCGATGGTCTGAAGAAGGAAGAAGAGGGGGACAAAGCCGACAGCGTCTCTCTCACCAAGATGTTGGCCGACACCGCCTATTGGCTGGTCTTTCTGCTTTTCCTGCCGGCGGTTCTCGATGCCCTGGCTCTCGATGGGCTGCTGGGTCCGGTACGCACCATGGTGGGCAAAGTGCTGGCATTCCTGCCCAACCTGTTTGCCGCCGTCATCATCTTTCTGCTGGGCTGGTTCGTGGCCAGGATCGTTCAACGGATCGTCGCCAACCTGCTGGCAGCCATCGGCCTCGATCGACTCGCCGAGCGGGTCGGTCTGGAGAGGGTTCTGGGACAGCAGAGCTTGTCCAAGCTGGTGGGTCTGGTCGTCTATACCCTGATCTTGATCCCGGTTCTCATCTCAGCGCTGAGCGCTCTGCAGCTGGAGGCCATCACCGCGCCGGCCAGCGCTATGCTGGAGCAGATCCTGGCAGCGCTCCCGGCTCTGTTTGGCGCCACCCTGGTGCTGATCGTCGCCTATGTGGTCGGACGGGTGGCTGCCGGTCTGGTGAGCAACCTGCTGGAGGCCTTTGGCTTCGACCGGATGCTCCAACGGATCGGCCTGGCGCGAAGCTCGGAGTCGAGCGAGACGACACCTTCGGCCATCGTCGGACATCTGGTGGTTGTCGTCGTCATGCTGTTTGCCACCATCGAGGCGCTGGGACTTCTCGGCTTTACCCAACTCGCCGGACTGGTGTCGTCGTTCACGGTCTTCCTCGGCAATGTGATTCTGGGGCTGGCCATATTCGGGCTCGGTCTCTATCTGGCAAACGTTGCGGCGACCACCATCCAGGCCGGAGCGAGCCGTCAGGCCGGTGCGCTCGGGTGGCGATCATCGTGCTGGCGGGTGCCATGGCGTTGCGGCAGATGAACGTGGCCGAGGACATCATCACCATCGCCTTTGGACTGATACTCGGGGCGGCGGCGGTGGCCGCGGCGATCGCCTTTGGCGTCGGTGGCCGCGATCTGGCGCGAGCGCAGCTCGAGAGCTGGCGCAAGGATCTCGACGCCGGTTAGAAAGCAGTCTGGCTGGCGGAGCCCTCCGGGAGCCTTGGATGGCCCTGGAGGGCTTTTACTTTGGTGGGAAGTCCTTGAACATCTTGCGCGCCGCCCTGTCGATCACCTTGGCGGAGCCGCCGGGCTTGCCGGACGTAATCCGGGTAGCAGTGCCGCGCCACAGGTGGAGCCCGCTGGCGCCATCGAGCAGGTCGACGATGAGGCGGCCCACCTCGACCTCCAGCATCACGTCACTCGCTTGCCCGGCGCGCTCCCCCGCGTCTCCCCAGCGCGCGGGTATGCCGAAGATGTCCATCTCCTCGCGCTGCTCATCCCGGACCGAGAGTCGAATCATGACCGTCAGATCCGCCTCTCCCGCGACCATGGTCAAACCCTTGGCCAGCAGCTCTCTGTCGATCGCCTCGTGTATCTTTCTCTCCAGCTCGGGATCGAATTTCTGTGTCGGCTCGCCCCATCGATAGGTCTTGTACTGGCTGAAGTCGACGCTCTTGGAGTAGTCGACCGAGACGGCAGCCATGAGCGGTGCTGCAACGACGATGAGAAGGAGGGGCAACAAGACCGCTGGGGATTTCCTGTAGCTCACAATCACCTCCGACACCGATATCGGTTCGTACCTTCATGCTCATTCTAGCCGAGCCGACGGTGCGCGGCACGAGCGGTTAACATAGCCCGATGGCACGAGCCCGTCTCTCCTTGGCGCTGGCGGTCATCTTTCTGCTGGGAGGGGCCGCGGACCTCGGCGCCGAGCTGCCACTCGACAAGATCAAGGATCCGCAGCTTCGCGCCCGTCTGCGTACGGCGGGGCTGCAGATCTTCTTTGGCCAGTCGACGGTAGCTATGACAAACGCCCATGCCATCGGTTGGGAGGTCTTTCACGACGGCAAGAAGGGGCGCGAGCGAGAGCTGGCCTACTCGGTGGCGCTCCAGGGTTTGGCGGAAGCGTCTCTCGAGCTCAATCGGGAGGCCCTCTGGCACTGGTCGATGGCCCAGATACTGTTGCCCGAGCTCCAGGGCGAGGTTCTCCAGGCTTACAGCGGCATCGCCGAGCTCTTCGACAGCAGCCCCTACCGCAGTCGGGCCACCGCTCTCGATTGGATCGAGCAGGAGAGCCGGTTGCTGACCCCGGGCGGGGAGTTCGCCGCGCCGGTGGTAATTGCCAAGGGACAGATTCCGACTCCCCAAAGGAAACCGTCGGCGCTCAACGGACAGCGTCTTACGGTCTCGTTTCTGGTCGACCCCGAGGGGCGGCCCTACTCACCTGTCATCGAGCGGGGTGGCAAGAATTCTCTCGTGGTCTTTACCGCGCTGCATTCGGTGATGGGTTGGCGCTTCGAGCCGCCGCGACAGGGAGACCAGACCGGCTGGGCGCTGTCGAGCACCATCATCTCGTTCGAACGGGGGAAGTGAAAATGAGCCAATCGAGAGCTGCGTCGAACCAAGAAAGTGACAGCGTCTTCCAACGTTTCTTTCACTGGGAGGCCGCGGGCAGCATCGTCCTGCTCGCCGCCACGATCGTGGCGCTGGTCTGGGCCAACTCCCCCTGGGCCGAGAGCTATCACGATCTGACTCACACCTATCTGGGTATTTCCTGGGGTGAGCACGCCTTCAAGCTGTCGCTCCAGCACTGGGTCAACGACGCCCTGATGGTGGTCTTTTTCTTTGTCGTCGGGCTCGAGATAAAGCGGGAAATGGTGCTGGGCCAGCTCTCCTCGTTCCGGCAGTCGGTGCTGCCGGTGGCGGCGGCGATTGGCGGCATGGTCGTCCCGGCCGCCATCTATATCGCGCTGAATGCGGGTGGCGAGGGAGCCAGCGGTTGGGGAGTCCCCATGGCCACCGACATCGCCTTTGCCCTCGGGATCATGGCTCTGTTCGGGACCCGCGCGCCCATCGGCCTCAAGGTTTTTCTGACCGCGCTGGCCATTGCCGACGATCTGGGTGCGGTGCTGGTGATCGCACTCTTCTACACCGAGAAGGTCCGTCTGGGTGCCCTGGTCGTCGCGGCTGTTTTTCTGTTCATGTTGTTTGTCGCCTCCAATAGGCGAGTACGACGAGTCGGGGTGTACGTCTTTCTCGTCCTGGGTGTCTGGATCGCCATTTTCGCCTCGGGCGTGCATGCCACCGTCGCCGGCATCCTGGTGGCGCTCATGATCCCGGTCAGAGCCCGCATCGACCCCGAGAAGTTCTTCTCCACCGCGGAGGAGTCGCTCGCAACTCTTAGAAAGAGCGATCTCACAAGGGACAGTATGGTCGACGACGAAGAGCAGATGATCGCGCTCGAGGAGTTACACGGTGCTGCCGGTGACATGGCGCCACCCGGACCGGTCCTCGAGCACTACCTCCACCTGCCCCAGGCCTTTCTCATCCTGCCCCTTTTTGCCCTGTTCAATGCGGGCGTCGTCCTGGGTGAGGGACTCTTTGAGACCCTCGCCAACCCCATCTCGATCGGCATCGTCCTCGGACTGGTGGTGGGCAAACAGCTCGGGGTGTGGCTCTTCAGCTGGCTGGCCATCCGCAGCGGCTACGCCGATATGCCCGAGGGCGTCACCTGGGCTCAGATCTGGGGGGTGAGCTGTCTGGCCGGTGTCGGTTTCACCATGTCGCTCTTTGTCAGCGAGCTGGCCTTCAAAGACCCCGAGCTGGTGAGCGAAGCCAAGGTGGGTATCCTGGTCGCGTCGCTGATCGCGGGAGTCTGGGGCTATCTGGTGCTCGCCCGCTCGCTTCCCCAAACAGGAGAGAAATAGACACCGGCGGCGAAGGATCCTCTG
Source organism: Acidobacteriota bacterium (assembly GCA_006227875.1). Lineage (GTDB taxonomy): Bacteria > Acidobacteriota > Thermoanaerobaculia > Multivoradales > JAHEKO01 > M0029. The sequence continues at coordinate 1,169 of SBFI01000413.1, read as the reverse complement.
CCCAAAGACCCTCCTACAAATGGAGGTCGATATGGGCAGAACCAGGGCGACAGCCTCGATCCTCGCCGGTTTGCTGGTGGCATTTGGTTGCGGAGGTGGTGACGGCAGCTCCCCGACCGCCGACCGCCCCTGCGAACCTGATCGTCAACGAGTGCGGGTCCTACCCGCCTCCGGCCTCTTCGCCCTACGTGCTGCCATATCCGGTTGGTGTTTCCGTCGAAATCTTCCAGGGGAATTGTGGTCCGTGGACTCACACCGGATCGATGCAATACTCCACCGACTTCGCGCTGCTGGTGGGGGAGGTCGTGATTGCCGCGCGCAGTGGCGAAGTTGTAGCTACCCGCGAGCACTTCCGCGACGGTATCGACAACGCCTGGGGCCAATCCAATTATGTGGTCATCGACCACAATGACGGCACTCGCGCCTACTACGGCCACTTGATGCAGAATGGAGTGGTGGTCGGGGTGGGAGAATTCGTCGCTCAGCGGCAGCAAATCGGCCTTGCCGGCAACACGGGCTACACCGGCCCCACTCCCCACCTCCACCTCGAGGTACAAGGCTGCCGCGACGGCTGCGACAGCATTCCCATCACCTTTCGCAATGCCGAGCCGCCCGACCCCGGGGGGCTGATTATGGGGGCAACCTACACCGCAGGTTCCTGAGGGGGATTCAGGAGCTTGCCGGGTGAAAGGCCGGGACCAGCCTGGCCGCTAACGGCGGCGCCCTCCACCCCGTGATCGGCCGCCGCCGCGACTGGCGCCGCTGCGCTGATAGCTCTGGGTGCGCTGGGTGCCCCGCTGGCGGGAGTAGGCATCACGGTTGAGCGAGCTGCCGCCATATCCTCCCGTCGAGGCAGTCGGTTGTTGCCGGGTCGTGCCGCTCGGGGGACTCGAGGGAAGCTGTGTGGGAGCTCCCGAAGTAGTGGGTCGCTGACGATCGGAAGTGCCGGCGCGAGAGCCGGCGGCGGCCGCCATGTCGCTCTGCTTCCACTGACCACCTTCCCGGGTCTGCCAGCTGCCGTCTGCCTGCTGGCGATAGACATTGCCGCTCTTGTCGGTGTAGACGTTGTTGGCCCGCGTCGAAGAGACGCTTGGCGCGCGGGTCGCCGCGGCACCCGCCACCCCGGCGGCGCCGGCAGCGGCCCTGGCCTGCTGCGGGCTCGCCAGACG
>SBFI01000033.1 GCA_006227875.1 Acidobacteriota bacterium | reverse complement strand
GGAACTGGATAATTTCTGCCCGCATGTGCCTCGCACGGACGTGTGCAGAGCATCCCTCCGCCGCACCGCCTCCCTGGGTGAAAACCTAATCCGCATCGCAGGTGAGGAGCGCCAGTATGACGCACTCGTCATCGTTCAACTCCTGAGTTTCGAGGCAGACAGCGAATTCTTGAATACACTCTTGCCGCAACTCTTCGTCTGTTGCACACAGCTCTCTGTCGCAGAAGATGCCCGCGTCCGGTGGCGGGGGTTCTTCTCCTTCTGGAGGCGCTTCGCCGTCACACGTGGGGAACGCCGAGGTGTCCTGGATCGGTTGGAACGGCGTCTTCAACGGATTCTTGTAGGTGCGAACGACACCTGCCGTGGTGTCGGTGACCGTCATGTTGACCTCGACATTGGTCAAACCGCCGGCAAAGACCCAGAAATGGTTGTTGCTGGGGCACCCGTTGAGCACCTTGAGCATCATCTCGAGGTTGTTGGGGTTGAAGAACCAGAATGTCCCAGTGTCGTTGGTGAGCGCGATCGCCTGCCCGTCGCCGGTGTTTTCGTTCTGGTCACGCCAGCTGACCTCCACCCTGAACCGGTCACCCAGACACAAAGTGGTTGGGCCTTCATCGCAGCCGGCTTTCGAGGGCACCGCGCTGCACTGGACGTCGGCGGCAAAGCCCCAGGAGTCGATGACGCCGGCCCCGCCATCGACACTCAATGCCCATCGACCCACGAGGTCCCGACCGTCGAAGCCGCCGAGCGCTTCAAATGGCGCGACCGGGCCACCGCCGGCAAGACAGGTGTTCGAGTTCCAACCCTCGTCGTCGAAGAGCCCTCCACAGTTCGAGGACGGGGCGACGAGAACCTTGTCGGAACCATGCCCAAGCGACACCGCGCCAAGTCTCCCTGAGGGTTCCCGAGAGACTCCGACGTTGATGTCCATCACCTTGCATTTGGCGAGCCCGATCGCCGCCAGATCCGCCTCCGTCACCGTGATCGCGGAGGCGCCTGGAACACTCGCCTTGTCGAAGGTCGTCCCGCGAACACAGTAGTTGCCGGCAAGCGGGGCATTGCAGGACACGGTGGAGGCAGCCATCGGCTTGCTCGTGTCAACCAGCGCCAGCTCGGTTTGGGCCTGAACCGACGGAGACCAGATCAGGACCACGAACACGAGGAATAGGGCCGACGTGAAAGGTCCGGGCAATGAGTGTTTCAAGAGGGTTTTAATGTTTTTCCGGGTACTTTTCATCGTCCTTCCTTTCGTCGTCGCGCTACCGGTCCCAGCCTCTCCTCAAACGAGGACTGTGGAGCACGAGGTTGCGGTCCGTCCCAGTAGGATCTCCTCGCGAGATCGCACCAGATCAGCCCTGTTCAGTTATCACTTTTTCATGTGTGTTGATCTCCTAGCTGGACGACGGACGTCGGGACCTCATTACTCGCCGATAAACGTGCACTTGAGCGTATTGAGCGGGAATTGGGCGGCGGCTTCGACGAGGCAATAGAGGTTGAGGTCGCTATCTCGAATGTTGACGCAGATCTCGAGCTGGGCCCCGAAGATGTCAGCCGCGAGATCGAGGCAGTCAATCAGGCTGATTTCCTTCATGTCCGGCTGCGTGTGACGATCAAACGTTCCTGTCGTATCCGACGCGCCGAGGAACCACCCGACGAGGACGACGCAGGCAAACGCGCTGAACAACACTTTCTTATTGATGAGATATCTCCCCTTTCTATTTCAAACAGCTCGTTGTCGAGATCGGTGGTAGTCAATCACCGCTCGACTCAATCTCCCATTTCCGGCGTTTCGGTACCGTCGACGACATTCATATCCTGTGGCCATCGGACATTCCGGTCATTTCACGCCAGTACTTTTTGACCCGGCGCCTAACTTGGGGGAACTCAACGACTGTAAGACCAGCCCGGCCGTACGACAGGTCGGCGGATCATGCGTTGGCCTTGAATGAGAGAAGACTCCGAGACGTGGCGTGAGATGACCGAAATCGCCGTCGATCCATGTAAATAATGGTGTGAGCATGCGGATATCGTCGGGTTCGACCTTCAGATTTCGCTCTGTCTCCCGGTCGGTTCGTCCGGACGACGTTGGTCGGGGAACGCTTTTTCGATGGTTGGCTGCAGCAATCATGCTCGGCGCGGGTATTTCTTCGGCAGCTGACGCGTCGCAGGATTCCGAGAACCCGACGAACACCGCGGTTCCATCGAAATCGGGGTACGAATGAACCGATCCTGTCGGCGGCCCATCCTCCGTGGGGACCCAGGTGGTTGATGACGATGCGGTCAAGACCCCGTGGATCCCGTTCGGTTTTCTCCACCAGGGTTTTTTCGACTTCAAGAAGCGGCTGAGACATAGCACCGGCCTCGAGCTCAAGATCGACTACAACTTCCTCAACCAGATCGCGTCATTCAGCACCACCGACCGCAGCGGAGCCACTCATCCACACCAGACGATCGACATCGACTCGACGAACGGGTGATGGGTCGATTGATGGCGCGAATTGAGGTGTGGGACTCCGAGTACACGGCGCACCGCGCACCCCCGATCACCGATCTGCGGGCCGACCCGTTCGAGCGCGCTTCAGGGGACGGCAACAGCTGGCGGTGGCAGGAGTGGATGTTCCGTCGCGGATACGTGTTTGTCCCGGCTCAAACGATCGTTGGTGGATTCCTCAAGTCCTTCGAGGAGTTCCCTCCCCGCGCCAAACCCGCGAGTTTCAGCGTCGGCGACGCTCTCAAGTCCCTCGAGACGGCGACTCAGGGCAAGTAACGCCCCAGAGGAGTAGCTGCGTCGAATCCCGGGGGACGCTTCGGCGCCCCCCGTTCGTCGCGGGTGGGAAAGACCTCGACCACTGGAGGTTGGGATCGCAGGAGGAACAGGATGTCCGAATCCAATACCGACACCAGCCACGGCGTCCACCGGGTCGACCGCCTCGTGAGCTGAATCGGTACCCCGGGCGTGCCGTCCCGTCGAGGATCCGCGACCGTCACATTCATCTGTTTCACCGGCTTGACCGAGATTCTGTCGCAACTGATGAGGTTGGCCCGCTATCCCGTCTGAGCTAAAATCGGTCGCAGAACAGTCCTCATGGAAAGGCAGACTATCCCGATCTCGAAGGTCCGAACGATTCTGGGGTTCATTGACTTAATGATCGAGATCGGTGCCCCGGTCGAGACCTGGCTCGAGTTGCACCGTCTTCCCGTCAACATTCACGAAGACCCCAACGCCTTCGTCCCCACAAAGAACTTCTGGGATTTTCTCGCCTTCGCAATCCGAAAAGAAGACATTAAGAATCTCGGTTTCCGGCTCGGCCAAGACCGAACGTACGAAATGCTCGGTCAACAAGCCCTCTCCAGAATGGCAACGGCACCGACTCTGCTCGCCTGCATCCAGGAGTTCGCGCGACTCATGAATTGCGATTACACGGCGATGAAGGTGTGGCTCACCGACGCCGGGGACGAGACTGTCCATCTTCACACGGACAAGATCTTCCCTGCTGGTTCGCCGGGGTTTTTCCAGACCGAATGGCTTGCCTTGATCGGGATGGTGCAGGTGGTGCGGCTCTTTGCCGGTCGCCGGTGGCAGCCCAATGAGGTAGCGCTACAGTCGAAGGACGAGTTGCTTCCGCTCGCTTGCGGCTTCTATCCGGACGTTCGATTCAGAATCGGACAACGGGGGAGCTACATCGCAATCTCCAAGAAGCTCTTGAGCCTCGGTCCGCACGCCGAAATGATCGAGGTTATGGGGGGTCTTGATCCGGATCCGGATCAGAGCTCGCCCCGCGATCCGCCGGTCGATTTTCCGGAGTCGCTCAACCTGCTCCTCAAGAGCTACCTCCGCGACGGCTATCCGTCGGTGGACTTAGCCGCGGAACTGGCCGGAATCAGCACCCGCACACTCCAGCGTCGGCTCTCCGAACGCGGGCTCAGCTACTCTCGGCTGGTGGATCGGACCCGATTCGAGCTCGCCTCCAAGCTCCTCAAGAGCAGCGACGCCTCGTCGCTCGAGATCGCCGTCGAGACCGGCTACAAAGACCCGTCGAACTTCGCGAGGGCCTTCCGCCGTCTCGCCGGCTGCAGTCCACGCGAGTACCGGCGCCGGCATGCCGAGGGACTCCGCTGAATCGGATTGCCGGCCGCGGCGCGAAATGACCAGAATCCCTCCATAGCTTCTTCCTAGTATCGGTTTCAGATGATGGCCCATTGGGCCACCAGAGGTGTCCGCGGTTCATCGAGGGGTGGTGAATCGCGCCCGGGCCTTGGCCGACGTGCAGGAGGAATCGACTTGAGAAGGAACCAGCTCGGCGGTCAGATCGGCACCGATCCGATTTTTTCCGCGACCTCGCACACAGGACGCGCGCGGTCGTCCGTTACCAGATCCGCCGGTCGTCAACGGCTGACACTCTCGACCGACGAGCAGGAGATTTTTGATGGACTGGGTGGAGAAGCGCTGCAGAAGACCATTCGAGCAGTGGTGGACTATGGTGAGATTTTCGGTGCATCGAGACTCGTGCCACTCGGTGGCGCACCGCACCATGCCATCAGCTGGGGCAGTCGTGGGATCGAGCCGCTGCTTCGGATCTATCGCGAGTTGGCCGAGTCCGGTCTGCGGGCTTACGCACCATTCACGTCGAACCCCAAACCCATGGATCCGATCGACCTGCCGCTGGTTCTCGATCAACACCTCGCCTTAGCGAAGATCTTCAACTTCACCGACGAGCTCGAGCGGCTCAATCTCGAGCTTGGGCTGCGCAGCCCGGGTGATTGGAGCTGCGCTTGCTATGAGCCCGAGATGGGCAATACACCGGAATTCGGAGACTACCTGGCGTGGTCGGAGTCGTCGGCGATCACCTTCGCCAACTCGGTCCTCGGTGCGCGGACCAACCGAAACCCGATCGGTATCGACATGCTGTGCAGCATCCTCGGTAAGGCACCCTACTTCGGTCTGATGACCGATCGCGGTCGGCTGGCGGACTGGTTGATCGAGGTCGAGACCAGCCGCCGCTGCTCGCCGCAGGTACTGGGCTCGACGATCGGTCTCAGGGTCTTGGAGGGTGTCCCGTTCATCGTCGGGCTGGACCGTTATCTGTCACGAGGGGCCGCGCACACCGCCGACTATCTCAAAGATCTGGGCGCCGCGATTGCCGGCAACGGTGGCGTCGGTCTGATCCACATCGAGGGGATCACCCCGGAAGCCGTTCGCTGGGGACGCGATCTGCTGGCCGCGGGATTCGAGACTGCTGTCATCGATGACGACGAGATCGAAAGAGTGCGGGCAGGCTATCCCAACCTGTGGAAGCATCGCCACGGAAAGCCCAAGCGGGTATTCTTGGGCTGCCCGCATCTCACCGTCGGCCAGATCGTCGACTGGGGCCGTCGGATCGTCGATGCGCTCGAAGCGATCCAGGCCTCGACGATCGGGATCCCGACGCATCTCTTCGCCTCGAGTCACGTCCGGAAGGCGTTCGAGCACCAGCACCCAGAGCTGGCGGGCCGGCTGCAGGAGCTCGGCGTGACCATCCCGTCCAACTGCCCCATGATGTGGTGCTCAACGCCGCTCGAGGACGCCGAACTGGTCGCCACCAACTCGAACAAGACTCGTGTCTACACCACGGCGCGGTTTTTCGACGACGATGTCCTGGCCGAGCTCGTTGCCACCGGGGAGCTGCCGGAGGGGGTCCAATGAGGGCCGGTGAGGCACCGCCGGGGACCCGTCTCTTTGAGGGGCGACCAGTCCTCCCCGGCGATGCCACGGGTCTCGCCGAGGTGTCGACGGTCCCCTTCGACACCTGCGCCACCTATGTCGACCTGCTGATCTCCGGAGCACGATCGGGTCGCTGCCGAGATATCTCCAACCCCGATCTCTACGGCCGCGATCTCGTCGGTCGAATCCTCTGCATCCCGCAGACCATCGGTTCGATGAGCGCGACCACCCTCTGGATGACACTCATCGAGAGCGGGCTCGCCCCGGCGGCCCTGTGCCTCGCCAACCCGATCGACGCCACCGCCGCCAGCGGTCTCGTCCTCGCCGAGCACTGGCTCGGTTCGCGGCCCGTGGCCGTCGATTGTCTCGGGCCCGAGTTCCTCGACACCGCCAGGACCGGTGACACGGTCGCGATCCTTGAAGACGGGTCGGTGGAGATCCGACCACGCGAACCGGACCTTTGATCGAAGGCGAGCCTCAGCTTCTCAGAAACGAAAACGGGCGGGGTTCTCCCCGCCCGTTGGATCAGCGTGGCCGCCGCGGTGCTCTTCCCCGCTTCGAACGAGGCCGAGTTCCGCACGGCATCATCATCGATGTCAAAGGCGGGTCGCATCTCGCGAGCAGACCGGAATTCCTGATCGTCACTCCACCCAGCCGAGCACGTCCCGGATCACCGACCAGCGCCCTTCGGTCGACTCCGGTGACCGTCCGAGAATCCAGGTGTCATGCAGCTTGTCCAGGGTACCGATCGCGACTTCCTATGCTCCGAGTCGGGAACTGCAATAGAGTGGAAGAATAATGTCTCGACAAACGTTGAAACGGGCGGAGAATCACGATCCAAGACGAAGGCCGGGCCCCTCTGGCTGCCGATGAACAACTGGAGAATGCAATAAGCGCTGTCATTCAGGTCACCACGTTCATCTTCATGGTCGTCGTTGGACTCGGGCTGACGCGCCAGGACTTCCGCCGGGTGGCAAAGCATCCCGTTCTGGTGATTGCCGCGATCGCCGGCCAGTGGCTGCTTTTGCCGGTTGCCTCCTGGGTTCTGATCCTCTGTCTTCCGCTCCCCCCGGCGATCGCCGTCGGCGTCGCACTCTTGGCTTCCTGCCCGGCCGGCGTGATCTCGACCTATTACTCGCTGATCGCTCGAGGAGACGTGGCTCTCTCAACGACGTTGACTGCGATCTCCATCGCCGTTGGTACGGCGAAAATGCCCTTGATCAGCACCATCAGTTTTCGCCTCTTTCTCGATGAAACAACGCGGATCGGTGTGCCGGTGGTCCCGATGGTGATCCAACTCCTCCTGTTCCTGGTCCTGCCAACGGTGATCGGCATGTGGTTTCGCGAGCGCAATCTGGATTTTGTCCTCCGCCACATGAAGGCCGCACGCAGGGTGGGAGACGTGGCCATCGTCATCTGTTCGATCGTTATCTTCGTCGGTCTGCGAGGTTTCGTCGTTGCCGAGCTCGGGTGGGTCGTCGCCGCGGCCATCGCCTTTTCCGTGCTCGCCATCGGAACCGGTCTGGCGATGGCCGTTCTTGTCCGGGCCGATCATCGACAGATGCGGACCATCGGAATCGAGTTCAGCTGCCGCAACAACGCGATCATGGCGCTGGTTGGCCTGGCGGTCCTCGACAGGCCCGAGCTCGCGGCATTCGCACTGGTCGTCTTCCTCGTCCAGATACCGGTCGTGCTGGGCGGCTTCGTGGCAATACGTTCACGTGTCCCGGCTCGAGCGCTCGATGCGTCCCGGCTCGACGGGCGAGGTGGTTGATCGGGCTCCGCGTACTCACTTCCACAGGCGCAGCAGGGGCGCACCGTAGCAATAAGGGGACTTCAGGGGAACGTGCACCTGTAGGTATCTGAAAGCGGAAAAGTTATGGGTCGTTTTCTGATGGGACATCAGGGGCCCGAAGTTCAAAGCTCCGCGGCCTGGCACCTGTATCAAGAGGGAAGTGTCGCCACTCTTGAAGGTAGTCGGCCTTAAAAGGTGCCACCCATCACAACTCTTAAAAGATGCCACCCAAAAAGATGCCACCCATCACAACTCTCACAACCGCAAAAAAAGGTTCCACCCATCACAACTCTCACAAGGACGGATCATCTGCTATCGAAGTCGGGTCCCTAGTAACGGGATCAGCTTCATCGGCCTACCTGCTGCGCCCGACAAGGCGCGACAATAGGACTTCGGATGGGTGCCGATCGCCACCATTACAAATCAACAAATGTGAACGTGGCACCCTCTCACCCTCCAGGGGGAAAGGTCGTAGTAGGCAGACTCGACCTTTCCTCCACGGATCGTCACCACGGGCTATAGCCCACCCGGAGGACGATGATGTTCGCGGCGCCTTCATTTTTAGGGCTGGCGTAGATGTAGTTGACCTGGACACGGGTCGCGGAGTTTGGATACCAGTTCAACGCGGCGCTGACATCGGTCAAGATGCCTCCGTCGATGAGTTCATCTTCGAGATCGACCCGCGAAATCCGGCCGACGACCTCCCAGACACCGCCGTTTTGCTTCTTGAATGGGTTGCCCTTGTGCCAGTTCCGTTCCGGCTGGACCCTCCCGAAGACACCACTGTTCCTTCGATAGGGTCTGGATTCGCCGGTGAGAAAGAAACCGACCTGCCCGTAGGAGCCCATGAAGGTCGGATCACCGAGCAGCTGGGCATCGACGTTGGACCGGATGTACTCCGCCTGCGCCCACATCGGTCCCTGGACCATCGCGAACTCGAGGCCGAAGAGCTTGATACCGCTCGCCTGCATTTCTCCGGTGTCGGTGAGGAAATCCGCAGAACGGGCCTCCGGCCGCGACCGATACCTCGTTTCGTTGCCGAATGGGTTTCTCGTGCTGAAGGAGGCGCCGAAATGAAGCAGATGACGCCCTTCCTTGCGGTAGACCGGCAAACCCGTCCATCGGGTCGTCAGCGAAAAGACCGAGCCGCTGGCGTTGTCCTCGTTCTGCTGCCCGAAGGAGAACAG
>SBFI01000036.1 GCA_006227875.1 Acidobacteriota bacterium | reverse complement strand
GGGGCTGTCACTCGCACCGAGGTAGACGGCGGAGTAGTCGATTCCGAACGACAGACCTTTGTTCTCGACCAGGCCGGCCTTCCAGTCGGCCCAGCGCTCGAGAAGCGGTTTCTCGGTCTCGTCGAGAATGATCTGGTTTTCGACCTGGTTCGGTCCACCAAAACCGAGGCGTCTCTGTTGCTGTCCGCCGGCGTCCTCCTCGGACTCGGGCTCTCCCGAGCTCGCCTCGACCTCTTGCGTCTCAGCCACGGATTCGGTCTGGGCGAAGGCGGGCACGGCCGTCGCCCCCCCGAGCAGCAATGCCAGCACTCCTGGGCCGACCCAAGCCCATCTCATCCCGATAGTGTCCTCTCGCATGAGCTTCGGCTCCCCAACCAGGCCGCGGCTCACCCAGGTGAACGGTTTTCGCTCAAAGCGGGTACTGACCGCGGGTCGCGGGTGCTTTCGCCGGGCGGAAGTATGGGTGGTCGCCCTCGACCACGGTGTTCTTGTAGACCAGACCGTCCTTCATCACGAAGTCCAACTTCTCCTCGTCGAGGATGAGCTCGATGTCGTCGAGCGGGTCGCCGTCCCAGAGCAACAGATCGGCATAGGCGCCCTCCTTGATCGTGCCGAGCTCATAGGTGGGATACGGGTCCTTGGGACCCGACCACTTGAGGACGATTCCGGCGTTGCCGGTCCAGTGCTTGAGGGCCTGGGCTGGCGTGAAGCCTGCGTCGACGTTGCAGGTGATGTCCTCCTTGATCATCTCCACGAATGGCAGGCCAAACATGTCCGACCCGCCGACGATGAAGACACCCTGCTCATTCATCATCCGCGCTGCCTCGCGAGCACCCTTACCCACCGCAACGCCCTTCACTTTCTGTTCGTGCGTAAAGAACCCCGGCATAGCATCGTAGTCACCAAAAGTGTTCACACTCATGAAGCACTGGAAGCTCCACACCACCTCTTGACCCATGGACGCCATCCGTTTCACCGTTGGCTCGGTCACCAGGAAGCCGTGCTCGAAGGAGCGAACCCCCAGGTCCAGGAGCCGGTTGTAAGACTCATCATGGTAGGCGTGCGTCGCTACGTAGGTGCCGTTGTCGGCAGCGATCTCCACGGCCCGGGCCACTTCGTCCTTGGCCAGGCCCATGATCTCGAGGGGGTCGAACTCGCTGGCGACGCCGCCGCCGCCCATGATCTTGATGAAGGCGGCCCCGCGCCGCAAGTTCAGACGGACGGCCTTCGTCACCTCGTCGGGACCGTCGACCACCCAGGTGTTCTGGGTCCGTTGGGACATGTCGATGTGGTTGGCGAGGATCTCGGGTGGGACGTTGCGCCCCGCCCAGTCGCCGTGTCCTCCGGTCTGGGAAATGGCCCCACCGGCTGAGTAGATGCGTGGCCCCGGAAGGTGCCCCATGTCGATGGCCTTGGCGATGTCCAGCGGGTCCCCAGCGATGTCACGAACGGTGGTGATGCCCTTCATCAGCATGTTGTGGACCAGGTGGTGGTGGGCGAAGGCGCCGCCCGCCGCGTCGTCCCAGCGGGTCTGGTAGGCCGCTGTACCCTCCGGCGGATTGAGCATCACGTGCTGGTGCATGTCGATCAGACCGGGCGTCATCGTGCGCCCACCACCATCCACGACGAAGGCTCCGGGGGCGCTGATCGATCGGCCGACCTGCTTGATGTAGTTGCCTTCCACCAGCACGCTCATCCCCTCTTGGAGCCGATCGGCAAAGCCGTCGAAGATGTTGACGTCGGTGAAGAGAATCTGAATCGGACCCTCTTCCGACTCCTCCTGGGCCACGAGCGTTCCCGCGCTCGCGACGAGAAGTAATACGAGTAGTGCGCTGATAAATGTCCACCGTGTGTGCTTCATTCGATACCTCCTGACTCATGCGGTCCTCGAAGGAGGACGGCCGTAGGTGCTTTGCTTTCTTCTACTTTTCTTGTCTGACCCGTACTCGGGCACAGTCCCAGAACGCGTCTCGAGAGACTGGATTTCGAGAGACTAGCGCCAAGCCCGGTTGCCGCGCTTGACTTTTCGTGCCAACCTCGGCCGAGCCGATGTCGCACAGATTGCAGACCGAAGCGCCACAGCCTTCGATTCCGCTGGTCAATATCGCCTGGATCCACCCCTTTCTCGAGATCCTCGACGAGGTCGGTGCTCCCTACGATCAGCTCCTCGAAGAAGCAGGTCTCCCCTCGCTCGCCGTCGACGATGCCTCGGCCCTGGTGCCGACAGCGGCGATCTACGAGTTCGTCCACCTGGCGACCGCGGCAACCGGTATCCCCGATCTCGGTCTTCGTGCCGGCAGGCGGCTGGAGATCGAGACGATTCTCCCAAGCGGCGAGAGCTTGTGGAGTCAACCGGGAGTCTTCCGAACTCTCGAGCGCTTCATCGACGTGTGTCTCGAAAGCAGCTCTAATGTCGACATGTGGGTCGAGTCGAGATCCGACCGAGCAAAGACCGTCGAGTTCTTCTACCAGGGCACCTTCGGCCCCGAAAATCGGGCTTTCCCCACCGTCGAGCAATTCATGGTGGCCTTGATGGTCCGACTTACCCGTCTTGCGGCGGGTCCGAGGTGGAATCCCGATCTTGTCAACTTTCGAGCCGCCTCGGTCCCCAAGCTGGCGACGAGAAGACTCGTGGGTAATGCCGAGGTGCGGTGCGGCCAGACGAAAACCTCGATTCTCTTCCCGGCTCGACAGTGGGTAAGTCGAGTAGAGTCCTTTCCAGATCCGGGCTCCGCTGTATGGAAACGACACCGCAAGTCGCTGACGAGATGGAACGAGGCGGCAGACCTAGTGGGCTCGCTCCGGCTCGTCTTGAGGGCCTACCTTCCCGACGGCTCACCGGATATCGGACTGGCCGCAGGGCTGACCGGATCCTCGGTCCGAACCCTGCAGAGACGACTGGCGGAAGGGGGCACTTCCTACTCCCAGCTCCTCGAAGAGCTGCGGCACGACCTGGCGCTCTACCTGCTCAGGGACCCAGACCTTCAGGCATCCGAGATCAGCCGCGAGCTCGGCTATCGCGATCCCGCGATCTTCACCCGCGCCTTTCGCCGATGGACCGGCCAAACACCCAGCCAGTACCGGCGGACCCTTCACACCTAGGGCCAGGGTCCCGTTGAGGAGATCCGGTCCTGCTGCGAAAGAGAGTTGAACTCTTGGGGGTCCGGTCTAGATCAACAGCTCGAGCTCG
>SBFI01000050.1 GCA_006227875.1 Acidobacteriota bacterium | reverse complement strand
CGAGTAATCGTGGTATCTTGTGCGCGATCCGACCGGCAGTAATCCCTTTCTGGCGACGACGATGAACAGCAACGAGATCCGTCAGAGCTTCATCGACTTCTTTGTCGAACGGGATCATCGTCTCTACCCGAGCTCCCCGCTGGTGCCCCATGGCGACGCGACTCTGCTTTTCACCAACGCCGGGATGGTCCCTTTCAAGGACTTTTTTCTGGGTCTGGACAAGCCGCCGGCGAAAAGAGCCGTCACCTCGCAAAAGTGCATGCGAGTCTCCGGCAAGCACAACGACCTCGAGAATGTGGGGCCTAGTCCACGCCACCACACCTTCTTCGAGATGCTGGGCAACTTCTCCTTTGGCGACTACTTCAAGGAGGAGGCCATTCTCTTTGGCTGGGATCTGGTGACGGGGATCTGGGGGCTGCCACCCGAGCACCTGACGGCCACGGTCTTCGAGGAGGACGACGAAGCGGCGGCGCTGTGGGAGAAGGTGTCGGGTCTGCCGCCGGAGAGGATCCTGCGCTGCGGCGCCCAGGACAACTTCTGGGCCATGGGGGAGACCGGTCCGTGTGGCCCCTGCAGCGAGATCTTTGTCGACGTCTACCCCGAGCGGCCGGCGGTGGACTGGGAGGAGGGGACCGAGAGCGGTCGCTACCTGGAGATCTGGAACCTGGTCTTCATGCAGTTCGACCGTGACGAGAGCGGCAGAATGAATCCCCTTCCCAATCCGTCCATCGACACCGGTGCCGGGCTGGAGCGGGTGGCGGCGGTGCTCCAGGGGGTCGACTCCAACTACGATACCGATCTCTTCCGACCCATCCTGGCGGCCACGGCCGAGCTGGCCGGGGTCGACTACGGTCGCAACGCCGACAGCGACATCGACTTTCGGGTGATCGCCGATCATCTGCGGGCGGTGGCCTTTCTGTTGGCCGACGGTGTGATTCCGGGCAACGAAGGTCGGGGCTACGTCCTGCGCCGGATCCTGCGGCGGGCACTCCGCCACGGCTCCAGGCTGGGTTTCGAAGATCCCTTTCTCCACAGCCTGCTGCCGGTGGTTACCGAGGTGATGGGCGGGCAGTACCCGGAGCTCGGCGGCGCCCAGAAGGCCTCGGAGAAGACGGTCCTGGCCGAGGAGGAGAAGTTCCTCTCCACCGTCGCCATCGCCTCGTCACAGGTCCAGGAGGCCATTGACAAGAGACGCCGGGCGGGCGAGCAGGTCCTCGACGGCGAGGCGGTCTTTCGCTTTTACGATACCTTTGGTCTGCCGCTGGAGATGATTCGCGAGATTGCCGAAGAGGAGCGCTTCGAGATCGACGAGCCGGGATTCGAGGCGGCTCTCGAAGAACAGCGGAATCGCTCGCGCGAGGCCACCGGCGAGACGCCAGAAAGGCTGGGGGCGGTGCGCGATGCGCTGCGTCAGGACGGCCTGGAGCTGTCGCCGACCGATTTCGAGGGCTACGACGACCTCTCGCTCGAGCCCGTCCGCCTGCTGGCTCTGGCACGGCTAGCGGAGGGCGGCGTCGAATCGACGGAGACCCTCGGCGCGGGTGAAGAGGGTGTCGCCGTCCTGGACCGGACGAGCTTTTACGCCGATGCCGGTGGCCAGTTGGGCGACCGCGGGCGGCTGCTCTGGGATGGGGGCAGCGCCGAGGTGACCGACACCCGCAGGGACACCGCCCAGACCACCTTCCACTTTGTGCGGGTCGACAGCGGTGATCTGGTGCGTGGGGGCGAAGTGCGTACCCAGGTGGAGGAGAGCTGGCGCCGGCCGACTCAGCGTCATCACACCGCCACCCATCTGTTGCACCTGGCTCTGCGTCACGTGCTGGGCGAGGGCGTCCGCCAGGCCGGCTCGCTGGTGGCACCCGACCGCCTGCGCTTCGACTTCACCTATGGTCACCCGCTGACCGCGGAGGAGATCCGGCGGATCGAGGATCTGGTCAACCGGTGGATACTGCTGGCACGGGCAACCGCCATAACACCGGATCGGCCCTTCCAGGAGGCGATCGACGCCGGGGCGATGGCCCTGTTTGGTGAGAAGTACGGCGATCGCGTGAGGACCGTGGAGGTTCCCGATCTGACGCTGCCCGAGGGCGAGAACGGGAGCCGGGAGCTGCGGAGTCTCGAGTTGTGTGGCGGCTGCCATGTCGGCAACACCGGTGAGATCGGTCTGTTTTTGATCACCATGGAGCGAGGTGTGGCCTCCGGGGTGCGACGAATCGAGGCGCTGACCGGCGAGGCGGCCCAGGAGCATGTCCGTCGCCGGGGCGCGCTGTTGGACGACATCGCCTCCGAGCTCGGTGTCACCCCCGAGCGGGCCGCCGCCGAGATCGATGGTTGGCGGGGAAGGACCCGCGAGCTGGAACAGCAGCTGGAAAAACTCCGTCTGCAGGTGGTCTCCGGAACCACTGCCGACGAAGAAGTTGAGGTAGCCGGCGTCAAGGTGATGGCCCGCGAGGTGCCGCCCGCGCCGCCCCGAGAGATTCGTAACATGGCCGACGTGCTGCGTCACAAGTTGGGCTCCGGCGTCGTGGTCCTGGGCAGCCGGCAGGGGGGGAAGGTCAATCTGGTCGCGGCTATCACCTCCGATCTCGAGGATCGTCTACACGCCGGAAGACTGGCGCAGAAGGTTGCCGTCCTGGTGGACGGCAGCGGCGGGGGACGGTCCGACTTTGCACAGGCCGGGGGCAAGGCGCCGGAGAAGCTCCCTGCCGCCCTGGCCGCGGTGCCGGGTCTGGTGGAAGAGGAAGTGACAGCTTCCCATGGAGCGAAATAACGACCTCATTAGACTGGCCCTGGTTTTCTGAGGACCCCTGAAATGAGGTCGGGACGCTTCTGGATCGCGATCTTGCTGTGCGCCACAGCGAGCGGCGCGCAGATCAAGATGAAGATTCTCGAAGACGGGACCAGGATGCTCTACAACGACCCGCCCCGTCGTCCGACCGTGACCAACACCCGCGCAGCTTCGCCCCCGTCGGCGGAGATCGACGAGCTCATTGATATCCACTCCGAGCGCGCTCGTCTCGACCCGGAGTTGGTGCGAGCGGTAATCCAGGTAGAGTCGGGATTCAGCCCCGTTGCCCTCTCGAGCAAGGGGGCGATGGGCCTGATGCAGTTGATGCCGGCGACGGCGGACCGGTATGCGGTGGTCGATCCCTACAGCCCCGACGAGAACATCGGGGCGGGGACCATCTACCTGCG
>SBFI01000064.1 GCA_006227875.1 Acidobacteriota bacterium | reverse complement strand
GTTCCCAGCTTGTTCTCCTTCTTGCCGGTGCGAAACCCCGGCGTCCCCTTCTCCACCACAAAGGCGGAGATGCTGTGTTGGCGGGGTCCGTCGGGATCGGTGACCGCAAAGACCACACAGATGTCGCCGACCGAGCCATGCGTGGTGAAGGTCTTGGAGCCGTTGAGCTTCCAGCCACCGTCAACCCGCTCCGCTCGGCTGCGGGTACCGGCCGCATCCGAGCCGGCACCGGGCTCGGTCAGGCTCCAGGCACCGATCTTCTCGCCACGGGCCAGCGGCACCAGCCAGCGCTCGATCTGCTCCTCACTGCCGAACTTGAAGATGTGGTTGCTGCACAGCGAGTTGTGGGCCGCAACACTGAGACCGATCGAAGGATCGACTTTGGTCAGTTCGTTGATCACCAATACGTAGTCGACATAGCCGAGACCGGCGCCACCATACTTTTCCGGAAAGAGGATTCCAAGAAAACCCAGCTCGGCCGCCTTGGCAAAAAGCTGACGCGGGAACTCCTGCGACTCGTCGATCTCCTCCACGATCGGATCGATCTCCTTGCGCGCGAACTCGCGGGCCATATCCCGGATGGCCTTCTGTTCCGGTGTCAGTGAGAATTCGACGGCCGTCGCTACCTCGGGCTCCTGGCTGGCTACGGTCATGGCTTTGTCCTCAGGGTTCTATACGGCCCAGCCTGCGTTATTCGTGACCGCGCGAGCAGAATGTCGTAAGCAGCCGCCAGATCGGGCCGCACGTAGGGCTGAGCCCCGGAGGCATACTTTAAGTATGTCGAGGAGCGAAGTCCGAGTACGGTCCGAGATGGTGGGTGATCGCGACATTATGCCGTGTGGCTCATGAATAATGCGGGCTAAGTCTAGGATTTGATTTCGATCTCGTCGATGATCCCGACGATGACCGCGCGGATGGGGGCGTCCTCCTGATCGACGACCTGTCGCGCCGAGTTGCCCTCGTCGAGGATGAGAACGGTCTCGCCGGCACCGGCGTCCACGGCATCGACGGCGATCACCGAGCGGCCCTCCTGCTTCTTGCCGGACTCGTCCAGCAGATCACAAAGCAGCAACCGTCGCGCCTCGAAAACCGGGGCGTTGATGGTGGAGACGACGGTGCCTGAGACTCTCCCGATCTTCATGCTGTCGGCCTCACGACTCGCTGACCGCGTCCACGATACCAACAATCGCGTGATCCACCGGCACGAACTTGTCGGGCAGGGCCAGGGAGGCCTCGCGGCTGGCGACGACATAGACCAGCTCGCCCGGCCCCGCCATGGCGACTCCGTCGGCCGCCACCACCGGCTCCCCGATCTTCTTGCCGCTGCGGTCAACGGGTTGGACGATGAGGAACTTGACGCCCTCCAGACCCTCGACCTGCTGGGTGGCCACCACCGTGCCGATGACTCTTCCGAGCTCCATCGCGGCTAAGCCTTGTAGGAGCGGGCCCGCGGGCCGAACTCCGGATGGTCGACCAGGTTGGTGAGCATCTCGGGGTGGAGCCGGGGAATGACCACCCTGGCTACCAACAGCTCGGGCTGGGGCAGATTGGAGACCCCGATCTCCACTGCCGCTTCCACGTCCGAGAGATCGCCGGAGAAGAGCGAATAACCCTTGCCGCCAAGCCCATCGGCCATGTGGATCTCGAGCAGGGTCACCGTCGCACCTTTGACCCCGGCGTCGGATGCTCCGATGGTGGCCGCTACCGTCCGGGTCTCGATGATCCCCAACGCGTCACCCACCGCCGGCCGCCGGCCGCCGGTCAGCGCGGTCACCACATCGCCGTGGACTTCGGGCAGAAAGATTTCGTCCACCAGCGCGCGGCTACCGGTTTCGCGGCCGGCCGCGCGGGCCTCTTCCACGTCACCCACTTCACCGCCGGCGAGGATGATGTATTTGCCGGGCTGGACGCTGCCCGTGTGCAGCGATTGGAGTGGAGCCCTCTTGGCCATCGCGTCGCCGGCTTCGATGCCGACGGCAATGGAGTCGAACTCGAGTAGGACTATTGCCGGATGCATGACGATGCCTCGAAGATAGGTTCCTCAAACGATTCTCAGAGAGCCGACAACGGACAGCCGCCGAATCCGCGAAAAGGTCCGCGGACGGGTGAGTCCTTCGCCGGTGGGGGTGGCAATGGAGAAAGAGGAAAAGTCCTCACCGCCGCCACCCAGACCCGCGACGTTGGCCGAATTGGCCACAAAGATGCTGACATTCATGGCCCGGGCCATGCGTGTGATCCGGTCCACGTCGTTGGAGAAGATGGATGCCGTGTGCCTGAAGCGGTGCTCGGCCTCGACCGCCAGGTCGATCCCCTCGTCGGCGTTTTTGACCCGCACCACCGGCATGACCGGCATCATCTGCTCGGTCCATACCAGACTGTGCTCACTCGGCACCTCGGCGACGACCAGGCGCACGTCGTCTTCTACCGCGACGCCTATCTCGGCCAGGATCTTGCCGGCATTCTGCCCGATCCACTTGCGGTTGATCCTCCCCGGGTTGCCCGGCTCCCCGAGCCGCTCGAAGATGACCCGCTCGAGCTGGCGAAGTTGGTACTCCTTGAGCACCACCGCGCCCTCGCCGGCCATCGCCCGCAGCAACTCATCGGCGCGGGAGGCAACGACAAAGACCTCTTTCTCGTCGGTGCAGACCATGTTGTTGTCAAAAGAGGCCCCGCGGATGATCTCGCGGGCCGCCAGCCCGATGTCGGCGGTCTCGTCCACCAACACCGGTGGGTTGCCGGGACCGGCAGTGATGGCCCGCTTGTCGGTCTTCAAGGCCTCTTCCACCACCCCGGGCCCGCCGGTCACCATCAGTAGACGTATCCGCGGGTGCCGCATCAACTGCTGCGCCGACTCGATCGTCGGCTCGTCGATCGTGGTCACCAGATTCTCGGGTCCGCCGGCGGCCATGACAGCTCGATTGATCCGGCGGACGTTCTCGGCCGAGACACCTTTGGCGTTGGGGTGGGCATTGAAGACCAGGGCGTTGCCGGCCGCGACGATGGCGATGGTGTTGTTGATGATCGTCGCGGTCGGGTTGGTCGTTGGGGTGATCGCGGCAACGACACCAAAGGGGGCGTACTCGGTCACCGTCATCCCCTGGTCACCGGTCACCGCTATGGGCTCCAGATCCTCCGGACCCGGGGTCTTCTCGGTCACCAGGATGTTCTTCTCGGTCTTGTCATCGGTGCGGCCGAGACCGGTCTCGACATG
>SBFI01000030.1 GCA_006227875.1 Acidobacteriota bacterium | reverse complement strand
AACTGGCGCGGCTACGCGGCCTCTCTCCTGCTGCTGACCACCGGCATCCTCGGCGCCCTGGTGGCCATGGACCTATTTCTTTTCTATGTCTTCTGGGAGGTCATGCTGGTGCCGATGTATCTCGTCATCGGCATCTGGGGAGGCGAGCGCCGGATCTACGCCGCCATCAAGTTCTTTCTGTTTACCATGACCGGAAGTCTGCTCATGCTGCTGGCCATCATCTGGCTGACCTGGACCTATCAGCAGCTTGCCGGCGTCTGGTCGTTCTCCTATTTTGACCTGCTGGCTCTCGAGCTGCCGGTCGATCAACAGCTCTGGCTCTTTGGCGCTTTTGCCCTCGCCTTTGCCATCAAGGTGCCGCTCTTCCCGCTCCACACCTGGTTACCGGACGCTCACGTCGAGGCCCCGACCGCCGGCTCGGTCATCCTCGCGGGCATCCTGCTCAAGCTGGGGACCTACGGTCTGCTCCGCTTTGCCCTGCCGCTCTTTCCCCACGCCGCGTTGGCGGCGCAGCCGCTCTTTGTCGCCCTGGCCCTGGTAGGCATCCTCTATGGCGCTCTGGTCGCCTGGGCGCAGGTCGACATCAAGAAGCTGGTGGCCTACTCCTCGGTAGCCCACCTCGGGTTCGTGGTGCTGGGGCTGTTTGCCTTCGATGCCGTTGCCTGGCAGGGCTCGCTCATCCAGATGATCAACCACGGTCTCTCCACCGGTGCCCTCTTCCTCCTGGTGGGCATGATCTACGAACGGCGGCACACAAAGCTGTTTGCCGAATATGGCGGGCTGGCCAAGGTCATGCCCTGGTTTGCCTTCTTTCTGGTCTTTACCGCCCTGGCTTCGGTCGGTCTCCCGGGTTTGAACGGCTTTGTCGGCGAGTTCTTGATCCTGGTCGGCAGCTACCGGGGTGATCTCATCTGGCCGACCATCCTGGCCACCGTCGGTGTCATCCTGGCGGCCGTCTACCTGCTCAAGATGCTCCACGAGACGCTGTGGGGGCCGATCCGTAGGGAGGAGAACCGGGCGCTGGCCGATCTGTCGCTGCGGGAGATCCTGGTGATGGCGCCTCTCTGTCTGCTGATGCTGGCGATCGGGCTGGCTCCCAACCTGTTTTTGGAGCCCAGCCGACCGGCGTTGGAGACCGTCCTCACTGACTTCCACCGGCGCACCGCCGTCCCGCCGCCGAGCGAGGCCACGCTGACCGCCTTGGCCACCGTCGACGCCCTGAGCCCAGCCGAGGCCTCCGGACCCGCTCAAGAGGGGCGCGAATGACGCCGCTGACTCACCCCACCGGCTCCGACCTGATGCAGCTCGCACCCGAGCTGATCCTGACCGGGGCCGGTGTCTTGATCCTCCTGGTCGACGCCTTCTTACCCGGTCTCAAACGGCTCGCCACGCCGCTGGCGCTGGCGGCGATCGCCCTGGCAGCAGTCCTCGCCTGGTTCGGGGTGCCGGTCGGGGTGAGCTTTGGCGGACTGCTCGAGAGCACCGGAATCACCGCCATTCTCGGGCTGGCCATCCTGCTGGCGGCCTTTCTCTGTGTGCTCGCCTCGCACGGCTATCTGCGGCGCGAGGAGATCTTTGGCGGCGAATACCACGCCCTGTTGCTCTGGTGCACGGTCGGTCTGCTGCTGATGACCCGGGCTACCGAGCTGCTGACCATCTTTCTGTCGCTCGAGCTGCTCTCCGTCTGTCTTTACAGCCTGGCCGGATACCACCGGCGGCTGACGGTGGCCACTGAAGGGGCGCTCAAGTACTTTCTGATGGGTGCCTTTGTCAGCGCCTTTGCGCTGCTGGGCATCGTCTTCGTCTTTGGCCAGGCGGGGACGACCCGGGTAGCGGAGCTGACGGCGATGCTGGAGAGCGGGGTGGAGATCGACCCCCTCTTGACCCTGGGAATCCTGGCACTGGTGGCGGCTTTTGGCTTCAAGATGAGCCTGGTGCCGTTTCATGCCTGGTCCCCCGACACCTATCAGGGAGCGCCCACTCCTTTTGTCGCGTTTCTCTCGGTGGCGCCAAAGGTCGCCAGCGCCGTGGTTCTCATCCGTCTGCTGTCGCTGGTCCTGCCCGGTCCCACCGGTGCGCGCTGGTCGGCATTGGTGGCGCTGCTGGCCGTGCTGGCCATGGTGGTCGGCAATCTGTTGGCTCTCGTCCAACAGGACATCAAACGGATGCTGGCCTATTCGGGAATCGCACACATGGGCTATCTGCTGATTCCCCTGGTTGCCCTGGACGAGTCGTCCTGGTGGCCGGTGGTGGTGTATCTGCTGGCCTACACCCTGATGAACGCGGGGGCCTTTGTCATCATTGCGCTGCTCTACGCCCGCGCCGGCGAGCAGCACCTCATCTCCGAGCTCTCGGGGTGGGGATACAGGTTCCCGCTGTTGGGGATCTGCTTGACCATCTGCATGCTGTCGCTCGGAGGGATCCCGCCGACTCTCGGATTCCTCGGCAAGTATCTCGTCTTCACCCACGCCATCGAGCACGATCTGCTGTGGCTGGCCGTCGTCGGCGTCGGCACCGCCCTGATCGGAGTCTTCTACTACCTACGGGTGGTCTACACCCTCTACATGAAGGCCGAGGTCAGGGCCCCCGAGGGTCTGTTGATCGACAGCTGGGGCCGCGTCGCCGCCGTCATCGCGACCGTCGGCGTATTGATTCTGGGAATGTGGCCCGGCCGGCTGTTGGACTGGATCGGCCGCGCCATCGCGTCGTCGTTTTAGGTGAGCGGAAGATCCGAGCCGTGGACATCTCATCGCTGACCCTCAATCGCCTGTCGCTCTATCTGCGCTGTCTGCGTACGCTTCAGGAGCAGGGGATCGAAAGGATCTCTTCGCAAAAACTCGCAGACCAGTTCAATCTCTCGGCCCCCCTGATCCGAAAAGACCTGGCTCAGTTCGGCGAGTTCGGCATTCGGGGCACCGGTTATGAAGTCGAGCACCTCATCGACCGGCTCCACTCGGCGCTGGGCCTCGACCAGCAGCACCCCCTGTTGGTGGTGGGGATGGGAAGTCTCGGCACCGCTCTCGCCCGCTATCTCGACTTCAACGACGCCACCTTCCGCGTGGTGGCGGTGCTCGACAACGATCCGGCCAAGGTCGGTCGAGTGGTGGGAGGCCTTACCATCAGGCACACCGACGAGCTCGAAGAGATCGTTCGCGAGCACGGCGTCGAGATCGGTGTGCTCACCGTTCCCGCCGAGGCGGCTCAAACCGCC
>SBFI01000472.1 GCA_006227875.1 Acidobacteriota bacterium | reverse complement strand
GCCATGCCGGTGCCGGCTGCCGTCCTACGTCTGGCCTTTGGCGAGATGGGGGAGCTGCTGCTGACCGGGCAGCGGGCGGTACCGAAAAAGCTGCTTGAGGCCGGGTACCAGTTTCGCTACCCGGAAGCCGAAGGCGCCCTGCGCAACCTGCTGAATAGGGCTTGAGGGCCTGAGGGCGTGAGGTCCACCGCCCGCCCGGGACTGAATCCACGGTTGGGAGCCGTTCGACTTGCTGGTAGTGAACCCCGTTTCAGTGCTCGGATTACCAGCGAATCGCAGGAGTGTGCCAGTCAGCAGGCAAATGGGTGGGTGGGGGAACCCTCAAGCCCCCAAGTCCTCAAGCCCTCAAGCCCACCTCTTCCGCCAACCGCTCCAGCGCCTCCCTCCAGTGTCTGCGATAGGCCTCCCAGATGGTGAGGCCGTCGGAGAGTGGCAGGTGCTCGAAGCCCTCCTGCAGTACCGAGAGCTCGCAGCCGTCGCCGTGGGGTGTGAGCTCGAAGGTGAGACGGGTGGCTACCGGCCAGCCGGCGGCGGGCTGTTGGAAGGCGAGCGACCAGAGACGGGGTCGATCGCGGTCGAGGGTCGAGCCGAGCTCGTGCACCGGGGCCCCATCCTCGTCGACCCTCTCCAGGTGCAGGGCTATGCGGGCGCTTGCCGCCAGCCAGCGGGTGAGTCGCTCCGGCTCGGTCAGCCAGCTCCAGGCGGTCTCGATGTCGATGGGCAGGAGCTGTCGACAGCGGAGCTGGACCCCGGGGATGTCACCTTGACGGATGGGCTCCGGCATGGCGCAGGCCCCTAGCTCCAGAGGCGCTTGAGAACCGCCGTTACCTCCGCCAGCAGCGGGGGAGAGGCGTAGATGCGGTAACGATCTATGCGGGCCAGATGACGGATGAAGTGACTCGCCTCTTCCATCGGCACCAGCTCGCCGTCGAAGCGTCTCACCAGTACTCGGGCCTGGCCCAGACGGTGTGGATCCTTGGAAGAACGGGAGACCAGGATCTGGTGAGGGCCAAAGCGTTCGAATAGCTCGGGCAGCAGACTCTCGAAGCGCTCACTCTCTTCGGTCGAGAGATGCTCGTGGGTTTCGAAAGCGAGCGGGAAGTACCGGCGATGGACCACCGCGTGGGCGTGGAGACTGTCGGAGGCGCGCATGGCGCTCAAGGTCGAGATGTCGTCGTGATCCAGAAAGGCCTCGGGGTCGGCCGGCCAGCGCTGTCCTCGCTCCTGCAACCACTCGTTCAGATGCAGCTCGAAGGCCTTGCCGGTAGGGTTGAAGTAGACCTGGGTGAACATGTAGTAGCGGGCCATCACCAACGCCTCGAGAGTGTGAACTCCACCTTCGGCGACCCCGATCCCCCAATCACCCGACTCCGGATCCTGGAGTGGCAACATCGTGTCGAGCAGACGGGCGAGGTCGAAGTTGCCGTAGCTCACACCGCAGTAGAGGCTGTCTCGTAGGAGATAGTCCATCTTGTCGACGTCCAGCTCACCGGAGATGATCTGCGACAGCAGCCGCTCCTCGGAGTCCCGTGGCGTCGCCAGCAAGCGGATGACGTCGTCCGGCCCGAGCCCGTCTCCGTGGCGCTCGAAGATCTCCCTCATCTCCGGGATCCCGAGCAGGCGTCTCGACATCTCCTCGTGATCGAGACCTCCTTCGAAGAGCTCCTCGGCGGAATGGCTGAAGGGGGCGTGTCCGATGTCGTGTACCAAGGCGGCAATGCGGACCGCTCGCCGTCCCCGACTGTTCTCACCCGGATCTAGAACGCCGTCACCGTGCGCCGCGAGGGCGTCGTAGACCCTACCGGCGAGATCCATGGCACCGAGGACGTGACTGAACCGGGTGTGCTCGGCGCCCGGGAAGACCAGAAAGGAGAACCCGAGCTGGTGGATCGATCGCAGCCGCTGCAGCGGCCGGGAGTTGATGAGCGCCCTTTCGAGCGGATCGGCTCTCAAGAAGCCGTGGATGGGATCTCGAAGGGAGACCGAAGTCGTCAAGGAACCACTGCCGTATCGATGTCCGACTCCCCTTCGGAGACAGCGATGATGGCAGCCCCGCAGGAGTCACTAAAGATGTTCACGGCCGTACGGTACATGTCCAAAGGCCGATCGATGGCCAGCATGGCGCCCACGATCACGCCCACTTCGGGACCACGGAGATTTACCGCCTCGAGGACGATAAAGATGATCACCAACCCGGCGGAGGGGACGGCGGCGGCACCGATGGAAGCGAGAAGGGCGGTAAAGACCACCACCAGTTGTGCCCCTATCGACAGGTCCACCCCCATGACCTGGGCGATGAAGAGCACCCCGGCACATTCGTAGAGAGCCGTGCCGTCCATGTTGACCGTGGCGCCCATCGGCAGCACAAAGGACGAGATGCGGTTCGACACACCGACTTTGTTCTCCACCGCGTTCATGGTGACGGGAAGCGTTGCGCCCGACGAGCTGGTAGAGAACGCCATTGCCAGGGGCTCGACCATATTGCGGAAGTGAATGCTCGGCCGGATCCGACCCAGCACCAGGAGAAGCAGCGGCAGCGTGACGAACAGATGAAAGCTCAAACTCAGCGCGATGGTGATCATGTAGAGCCCGAGCGCGCGGAAAGACTCGAGCCCCGAGGAGCCCACCAGCGTGGTGATGAGACCAAAGACGCCGATGGGGGCGAAGCGGATGACCCCCCCGGTCAGTCGCATCATGGCCTGGAAGGCCGCGCCAAAGAACTGCTGCAGCGTCTCTCTCGGCCGGTCGGGAAGGCCGGCGATAGCCATGCCAAGCAGGATGCTGAAGAAGATCACCGCCAGCATGTGCGATTCGGCTGCGGCTGCCACCACGTTCTCCGGCACGATGTCCAGGAGCAGCTCCTTTGGCGAGCTGGGAGTGGCAAGCTCGGGGATGGTCTTGCTCTCCGCACCGACGATGTTGGCCCCGACACCGGGTCTTATGAGGTTGACGGCGAAAAGCCCGGCGAAAATGGCCAGCGCGCTCGACAGGACGTAGTAGCCGAGTGTCTTGCCAAACAAGCGGCCCAGGTCGCGACCACCACCGACCGAGGCCACCCCGGAGACGATCGAGGTGAGGATCAGCGGCACGATGATCATCTTGAGCAGCTTGATGAATAGCGTGCCCAACCAGTCGACCTTTGGCACCACCTCGGTTCCGCCGACCAGCCCGACCACCGTGCCCAGGGCCATGGCAATGAGGATCTGCCAGTGAAGCCGGCGATACCAGGGGAGGTTTTCCTGTGGCATTGCTGGCGACGTTAAGTCATTCGCCCCGAGACTTCAACCGTTTAGAGGCTCTCGACTCCAGCTCGCCCGTTCGACCTGGTGAGGGTCATCGAGGCTGTCGAGCAACTCGCTCACGGTTATCGCATCGGGTGGTACTGGGAGATGGGGGGCGATGTCGGCCAGGGGCGCGAGATAGAAACGCCTCTCCCGCAGGCGGGGGTGGGGGATACAGAGCTCGGGTGTGTGGAGAACCAGGTCGCCGTAGACCAGCAAATCGATGTCGAGAGTTCTGGGACCGAAGCGAGGGCCGCTGCGACGGCCCGCTTTCCGCTCCAAGGCCTTGGTCAGAGCCAGCAGCTCATCGGCGGCGAGCCGTGTGCGGCCGGTCACGGCGGTGTTTAGAAATGAATCCTGAGCTGCGTACGAGACCGGCTGACTGTAGTAGGGAGGGGCGACGACGAGAGATTCCAGTGCTCGGTCCAGCTCTCGAATTGCGCTTCTCAGGTTGTCTTCGAGGCGGCCGACATTGGTGCCCAGTCCAAGGGCCACTGTGACCTGCGGCTGCGGTCCGGGTCGCTCGGTCGGGTCAATCTTCTTCCAAGAGCTCTTCTTCGCCCTCGCCGAGGATCTCTTTTTCGGGTTCTTCTCCATCCTCTGCGACATCTTCATTCTTCTTGCTCGAAGCAGCCTTCTTGGCTGGGGTGGTGGCCTTTTTCTTCTTCTTCTTTGTCTTCGCAGTCGACTTGGCAGGAGCTTCTTCCGCGCTCAACTCTGCCTGATTGGCCCCGCACTTCGGGCAGATGATCTCGGCATTGCCGAGATCATAGAACTTGACCCCGCAGCTCAAGCATTCGTGTTTCTTCCCCAGGTCTGCCATCTGTTCGGCGCCTCCTTCGGATGGAGATTTCTAAAGAGTGCGCGACGGTAACATTGCGTTCTGAAAGGTGTCAACCATAGGGTGGGGCTCCGCCGGGCAACGGATGGCGGCTGCCAGGTTGCGTCGAAGCGGCAAGACAGGTAGTATAGGAAGCCGAGTTCGGGGTGAGCTCGAGCCCCAGGAGGGGTGGAGCTGTATTCAGGCTCCAGCTGGATCTACCGAGAACATTAGTAGTTATGAGAAGTCTTATCAAATCCCTGGCAACAAGCATCATTGCGGTCGCTGTCCTGACAGCCACGGTGAGCGCCGACTCGTTGCCCAACCCCCGCGAGGAGGGTCTGGGCCCCACCCAGAGGCTCGAGACCCTGCTCGAGCGAGTACGTATCGAGCAGAAACAGATCGAGACCCTGGAGGCGGAATTCGTCCAGTTCAAAGAGAGCTCGATGCTGGTCGAGCCGGTTGAAGCGAACGGCGTTTTTTCCTACTCTGCACCCGACCTGGCGCGGTGGGAGTACATGCAACCCAACCCCATCACCTTGCTGATCCAAGGCGATGAGATGACCACCTGGTACAAGGATCTCGATCAGGCGGAGAAGGTACAGGTCGGGCGCCAGTCGCAGAAGGTGCTGGAGTATCTGGGCGCCGGCAGCAGCATGGATGACCTCCTCGAGTACTTTACGGTAACCCTGACATTGCCCAATGACACCACCCAGCCCTACAAGTTGGAGCTGGATCCCCGTTTTGCGCGGGTGGCCAAGAGATTGCAGGGGATGGCTCTCTGGATCGACGCCGAGCGGTACCTGCCGGTGCGATTGCGCTATGTCGAAGCGGACGGGGATGTCACCGACTACACCTTCCGCAACTTTCGGGTCAACCGGGGATTGCCCGACGATCGGTTCGAGCTCGAGATCCCCAGCAGTGTGGACGTCAGACTCATCGAGTTGAATCAACGCGCCGGTCTGCGCTGAGCCGCGTTCCAGTTCCTATCTACCAGTGAGATTTCGAGTTGTTGCCGGCGACGGGCAGGCCCGTCGTGGCCTGCTGACACTTCCCCATGGCGAGGTGGAGACGCCTGCCTTCATGCCCGTGGCCACGCTGGGATCGGTAAAGGGCGTGACGCCGCAGGCCCTGGAGAAGGCCGGCGCCGGCATCCTGCTTTCCAATCTTTACCACCTGGCGCTCAGACCCGGCATCGAGACCATCGAAGAGCTTGGCGGTCTGCACAGATTCGCCGGCTGGGCCGGGCCGATGCTGACGGACAGCGGCGGCTTTCAGGTCTTTAGTCTTGCCAAGCTGAACAGGGTGGACGCCGGTGGGGTGAGGTTTCGTAGCCACATCGACGGCTCCGAGCTCCATCTGACACCGGAGACGGTTGTCGACATGCAGCGACGCCTGGGTGTCGACATAGCCATGGTGTTGGACGAATGTCCTCCCTGGCCTGTCAGCCGAGAAGAGGCGGCGGCCGCCCTCGAGCGCACCAACGGCTGGGCGCGGCGGGCCCGCGAGGTCTGGCCCGGCGGTCCCGGTGCGCTCTTTGGCATCCTCCAGGGCGGAGTCTTCCCCGAGTTGAGGGAGCTCGCGGCCCGCGAGCTCTCGGCGCTCGACTTTGACGGCTATGCGGTGGGTGGTGTCAGCGTCGGCGAACCGGTACAAGAGCGGCGGGCGGTGGTCGAGTTGGCGACACCCATGCTGCCGGACGCCAAGCCCCGGTATCTCATGGGGCTGGGCACGCCGCTCGACATCCTCCACGCCGTGCGTCACGGCACGGACCTTTTCGATTGCGTGCTGCCGTCCCGCAATGCACGGCATGGCGTCGTCTTTACCCGCCGCGGTCTTTTGCGCCTGAAGAACGCCCGCTACCGGCGGGATGCCAGCCCGCTCGATCCCGACTGCGGCTGCCCCGCCTGCACCAGAGTGGGGCGCGCCTTCCTCCACCACCTGGTACGGACCGGCGAGCTCACCGGAGCCGTGCTGGCGACCCTCCACAACCTCCAGTTCTACCTTGACTTTATGGCTGATCTTAGAGAAGCTATCGCGTCCGGAAACCTGGCGGCTTTGGAGGAAAAGCTAACCGCCGGTTATCGGGAACAAGATTCGTCCGAAGAAACGCCGCGAAGTTCGAATCACCTGGTTCAGCTTCCCTGAATTGAAGGGATGTCCAAAGAGCTGCTCTTGAGGGGATGACCTCGAGCGATGTCTCGCTGGAGGATCTAGGGACGGAAGGTTGATGCAATGACTCACGCTACCTATCTCTTGGCCTTTGCGGAAGGCGCACCGGCAGGCTCCCTGTTGCAGGGCATCGTGCCGATGCTGCTGATTTTCGCCATCTTCTACTTCCTTCTCATTGCGCCCATGCGCAAGCGGCAAAAAGCGCTGCAGAAGCTGGTCGATAGCATGAAGAAGGGAGACAAGGTGGTGACCAACGGTGGCCTCTACGGCACCGTGGTGTCGGTGGATGACAAGGTGGTCATCCTCAAGGTGGCGGACAACGTCAAGATCCGCGTCGCCAAGTCGGCCATTGCCGGCCTGGAAGGTCAGGAGCCCCAGGGAGGGCAGGGATGAATCGAAGCCTGCTCTGGCGCGGCGCGATCATCGTCGCGGTGGTGGTGTTGGCGGTTTTTGCAGCCCATCCCCTGGCGGAGAAGCTCAAGCTGGGTCTCGATCTGCGGGGTGGGATCCACCTCGTTTTGCAGGTCGAAGTCGAGGACGCCGCCCGCTCCGAGACCGCCAAGGACATGGACCGGCTGCTCCAGGAGCTCCAGGATGCCGGAGTTCAAGCCAACGGCAGCCCCACCTCCAGCAGCAGCTTCGAAGTCAACGGTATACCGACCGACCGCGATGGCACGATCGGTGAGATCGTGGTCCAGTTCCTGCCGGGGTGGGACTGGAGCCGCCGGGGTGAGACAGTGGTGTTCGAGATGGCCCCGGCCAACCTGAACGAGATCAAGAACCTGGCTGTCGTACAGGCGCTCGAGACCATCCGCAACCGCATCGACGAGTTTGGGGTTGCCGAGCCGGTGATTCAGCGCCAGGGTCTGGAGGGGACTCGGATCGTGGTCCAGCTGCCGGGTGTGGATGATCCGGAGCGGGTCAAGAAGCTGATCAAGAATACGGCGTTTTTGGAGTTCCGGCTGGTCGAGTACCCGCTTGGCGGTGGCGGAGTACCCACTCGAGCGGAGATCGACGCTCAACATGGCGGCGTGCTTCCGGACCATTTGGAGGTCCTCACCGGCACCGTTCGCGACCGCCAGGGGGCGGCGATCGGAGAGCAGTACTACCTGGTGGAAAAGCGGCCGGTCATCACGGGTCGTGATTTGAAGAGCGCTCGACCGGGTCTGGGTGAGTTCAATCAACCGGTGGTCAACTTCTATCTCACCCATGAGGGAGGAAAGCTGTTTGCAGAGGCCACCGCAGCTAATGTCGGCCGGGGTCTGGCCATCGTCCTCGACGGCAATGTGGTCTCGGCTCCCAATATCCGAACCCGCATCGGCGACTCGGGCATCATCGAGGGCTCGTTTACCCGTCAGGAGGTGGAAGACCTGTCGACCGTCCTGCGCTCCGGTGCCCTGCCCGCCGGTATCACCTATCTCGAAGAGAGGACGGTGGGGCCAGCCCTGGGTCAGGACTCGATCGAGGCGGGTCTCAAGGCCGGCCTGATCGGTCTGGCCCTGGTGGTCGTGACCATGCTCCTGGTCTACAAGGGCACCGGTATCAACGCCGTCGTCGCTCTGATCCTGGACATCGTCATTCTCTTTGGTGCGCTGGCCTACTTCAAAGCCACCCTGACTCTGCCCGGCATCGCAGGCATCGTGCTCACCATCGGTATGGCCGTGGACGCTAACGTGCTGGTGTTCGAGCGCATCCGTGAAGAGCTGCGTCACGGCCGGACGGTCAAGTCGGCGATCGAGGCCGGGTTTGGCAAAGCGCTCTCATCGGTGATGGACGCCAACATCACGACCCTCATCGCGGCTCTATTCCTATTCCAATTCGGTACCGGGCCGATTCGAGGTTTCGCGGTGACTCTGTCCATCGGCATCGTGGCTTCGCTGTTTACGGCCATCTTCGTCAGCCGCTGGATCTTCGATCTGGTGCTGGCGGGCCGCAAGAGAGTGGACAGGCTGTCGATCTAATCGGTCAAGGAGTGAGAGATGGAGTTTTTCCGCGACACAAAGATCGACTTCATGAAGTACCGCAAGTACTTCGTCATGCTGTCGCTGACGTTGCTGGCGGTGGGTATGGTGGCGGTCTTCTTTCACGGCAAGCTGAACCTCGGTATCGACTTTGCCGGTGGTACACAACTGACGCTCAAGTTTCGTGAGCAACCCGAGATCGACGAGTTGCGGGATGTGGTCGCCGCCGCCGGGATCGCGGAGGCACAGATCCAGCGCTTTGGCGAAGAGGGTGCCAACGAAGTCATCATCAAGACTCCCACGGTCGAGGGGCAGGAGGAGGGGACCCGCAACCTGGTAGTCGATGCCCTGAGTGCTCGCTATCAAACCACGACCACCGGTAACTTCGACCTCAATCAGCGTGGCAGTGACGCCCTCGCCGATCTGTTGCTCGCGCTCGACCCGGACGAACTGCGGGCGACGGATGAGCAGATGGCTGCCGAGCACTACGAGAATGTAGCGCTGATGATCCTCGAGCAGCGACGGGATGAGGGGCTGCTGGTCTCCTGGGACGAGATCACCGGTATCCCCGAAGTCAGCACCGAGGTCGCCACCGCTCTCGAGCAGAATGCCTATCTGGGTCAGTTCGCCGTGCTGGGAGCCGAGAACGTCGGCCCACAGATCGGCGCCGAGCTTCGGCGCAAGGGCATTCTGGCCGTCTTGGCGTCGCTGGTCGGCATGCTGATCTACATCTGGTTTCGATTCGAGCTTCGGTTTGGTGTCGGTGCCCTCGTCGCCCTTTCCCACGATGTCCTCATCGTCCTGGGCCTGTTCACGCTGATGGGCTTCGAGTTCAACTTGACCACCATTGCCGCATTTCTCACCCTGGTGGGGTATTCGGTGAACGACACGGTCGTGGTGTTCGATCGGGTGCGTGAGAATCTACGACGCTCACGCCGGAAGCCTCTGGTCGATACCATCAACCAGAGTCTCAATCAGACCCTGTCGCGCACCGTGCTGACTTCCGGCACGACCATACTGGTGGTGGGGAGCTTGTTTCTCCTGGGTGGTGATGTGCTCAGAGGCTTCGCCTTTATCCTGACGGTCGGTGTCACGTACTCTTCTATATATGTGGCAAGTCCCTTTACTCTCCTCTGGGAACAGATCTTCGGGCGCGAAGCCCGCTTGCGGCGCAAAGAAGCCTAGCCTCTAGCCAGGTCCGCAGCTGGTCTGCCCGTGGGCGGCTCGTCTCACGGCCTCGATCGGGGCCGTGAAATATAATCTCCCCCCGGACGCGAGCCGGACCATGTCTGCCGTCAGAAAGAAATCGGCGAGAGCCCAGATCAGCCCACCGGTGCCGCCGCCGGGCAAGGTCGGCTTCGAAGACGTACTCGAACAGCTCCGGCTCCACAATCGGCCCTTCGACGCCGACTTCCTCACCTCGGCCTTCGAGTTCACCCGGGAGATGCATGCGGATCAAACGCGGCGCTCGGGCGAGCCCTACTACACCCACCCGCTGCAGGTTGCCTACATTCTGGCCGAGCTCAGGTTCGATGGCACCTGTGTCGCCGTGGGGTTGCTGCACGATGTGCTCGAGGACACTCTCACCACCCGCAGTACCTTGACCGAGAAGTTCGGCCAGGAGATCGCCGAGCTGGTGGATGGCGTGACCAAGATCGGCCGGCACGAATACGTTCGCCGAGACCAGGCACAGGCAGAGACCTTTCGCAAGCTGCTGCTGGCATCCGCCGAAGACATCCG
>SBFI01000210.1 GCA_006227875.1 Acidobacteriota bacterium | reverse complement strand
CCTCACCAATCCTTAACCGGTCGTCTGTGGCGACCACGGGAGGGATGTCGACGCAATGGCTGTCCCTCCTCCAGAGCCTGGAGATAGCGCTCGGCTTCCTCGGGTGTGAGGCCGGCCGTCTCCTCGCCCTCGGCACCCGACTCGCCCGCGGTCTGCTCGAGGGCTTCCTGGCCGTCGCTGACGCCGTCGCCATCGGTGTCGGGGTTGTTGGGATCGGTCTCTCCCTCGTCCATCCGGCCATTCCGATTCAGATCCTCGGCACCGTCGGGCAGCTGATCGCCGTCGGTGTCTGGGTTCTCGGGGTCGGTGGGATTCTCCCCCGAGCGCTCGACCTCGTCGGGGAGCCCGTCCTGGTCGGTATCCTGCCCACCGCTCTGCTCTTGTTGCTCTTGTTGCTGGTCTTGCTGCTGATCCTGCTGCTGTTGCTGGTCCTGTTCCCCTTGCTGCTGATCCTGCTCTCCCTCACCGCCCTGTTGCTGCTCTTGCTGCTGATTCTGCTGCTCCTGCTGCTGTTGTTGCTGTTGTTGCTGTTGCTGCTCCTGCTGCCGCTTTTGCGCCTCCTCATGACGCCGACGGATTTCGTCACGCACAAACTCCAGATTGAATTTGGCGTCCTCGTCGTCGGGATCGATCTCCAGGGCCGCCTTGTAGAGCTCGACGGCTTCCTCGAGACGACCCTGTCTGAAGGCCGAATTCCCCAGATTGTAGAGGGACTGTGCTTTGAGACTGTCGTCGGTGGAGAGAGTGGTGCTAAAGAAAGCTCGGTCGGCCTCTTCGTAGTTGCGCATCTGATAGTGGACGCTGCCCAGATTGAGAGCCACCTCCGGATCGTCGGGCCGCTCCACCTGCAGATCTACAAAGCCGCTCAGCGCCTGCTCGTACAGACCGGCGTCGTAAGCCTCGTAGGGATCATCCGCGCGCACCCGCTGGGGGGAGCTCTCGGCCTCGGGTAGGGGTTGGGCAGCGGTCTGAGCCACTGCCACCGCCGCCGCGGCGAAAAACAGGGCGGCAAACGCCAGTCGCTCAGACACGGGCCGGCCCTCCGCGGCGCACCCGGTCCGAGATCAGCGGCTCGAGCATGAGAACCAGTAACGCCAGTGCCAACAGCCACTGAAACCGTTCCTCCCACCGCTGGCGCCTCTTCGAGCCCAGCTCCTGATCCTCGAGCGTGGCCTTGATGCCCTGGGCATAGATCTGCTCCAGGTCGACGTCGCCGGTCACCGAGCGCACATAGCGCCCGCCGGTATTGAGCGCCATCTTCTGCAGCGTTGGCTCGTCCAGCTTGCTGAGAATGATGTCGCCGCGCCGGTCGCGACGGAACCCTCCCTTGGCCTGGGGGATGGGGGCGCCTTCGTCCCGGCCGATGCCGATGGTGAAGATGCGAACACCGGCGAGGGCGGCCTCCTCGGCAGCCTTCAATGCATCTCCACTGTGGTCTTCGCCGTCGGTGATCAGGATGATCGCCTGCGAGCTGCTAGCCGAGCCCTCGAAGGCCTCGAGCGCCGTGCGAACGGCGCCCGCCAGATCGGTCCCCTTGACCGGGATCAGATCGGTGTCGATGGCGTCCAGAAAGATCTCGGCCGCACCATAGTCCAGGGTCAGCGGACACTCGACAAAGGCGGCACCGGCAAAGGCCACCAGCCCGATGCGGTCACCCTCCAGCAGGGCGAGCAGATCGGTGATCTCCCGCTTGGCCCGCTCCAGACGGCTGAGACGGCCACCGCTCTCGGCGTCCTCCACCAGCATGCTGTCCGACACATCGAGTGCCACCACGATGTCCACACCCTCCCTCTTGACCTCTTCCCAGGTAAAGCCGTAGCGCAGCTCGGCAAGAGCGAGGATGGCCGCGCCCAGACCGATAACCACCAGCATCGCTTTCAGATACTGGCGGGGCCGGCTGACCCCCGAGGTGAGCCGCTCCAGCATCTCGGTGGCGGCGAAGTGCCGGAGCAGACGGGTCTTGGTACGGAAGGCATAGATGAAGAACACCACCAGCGCCGGCACCAGCCAGAGCAGCCAGAGCGACTCGGGGCTGCCGAGTTGGACATCGCTGCAGCCGCCGAGAAAAAGCCCGGCGACCAGCAAGGCTGGAGATACCTTCGGCGCGGCCGCCAGTGGCCGGATATCGAGTGGCATTCTCATGGCAGTTTGCGAAAACGGGTCCCCAGGAGTACGACCTCGAACAGCAGCAGGGCCACGGCCGGCAACACAAAGAACCGGAAGCGCTCGTTGTACTCCATATAGGTGTTGGAGGTGATCTCGGTGGTCTCCATCTCGTCGATCTCGGCGTAGATCGACGCGAGCGCGGTCTTGTCTTCGGCGCGGAAATAGGCACCGCCCGTGCGCTCGGCGATCTCCTCCAGCGTCTCCTCGTCGATCTCGACGCTCTGGTAAACGACCTGCTTGCCAAAGAAGGAGTCGACAAGAAAGGGTGCCTTGCCGCGGGTTCCCGCACCTACCGCATAGATCTTGACGTCGAAGGTCTCGGCGATCTCGGCGGCCTTCTTGGGGCTCAGCGAGCCGGCATTGTTGCGCCCATCCGTCAGCAGGATGATCACTTTGGACTTGGCTTCCGAGTCCCGCAGGCGTTTGACCGCGGTGCCCAGCGCCGAGCCGATGGCCGTGGCATCACCGGCCATTCCGATGTCCACCTGCTCCAGAAACGTCGCCACGATGCCGTGATCGAGGGTCAGCGGACACTGGGTAAAAGCCTCGTCACCAAAGACCACCAGCCCTATCTGATCGCTCTGGCGCTTCTGCACGAACTCTTCCACCACCTCCTTGGCGACATCCAGCCGATGGCGGCGTTGGTTGATGGGACGGTCCGCGTCCAGGTCGAGCGCCTGCATGCTGCCGGAGGTGTCGAGCACCAGAACGATGTCGATCCCCTCGGTCGATACCTGGGTGTGTCGGCGACCCGTCTGCGGGCGGGCCATGGCCATCACCAGGAGAGCGATCGTCAAGATCCGCAAGCCCATCACCAGTCGCCGCAGCAATAGGGAGCGAGAGGGTTTGAGACTTTGGAGGGCCTGGATGCTCGAGAAGCGAACCGCCGTGGGTGCCCACCATCGGCCGGGATGGCGCCGGGTCAACCAGGGTCGCAGCAGCCAGGCGCCGAGCCAGAGCACGAACAGGGGTACGAGGACCCACAACAGCCAGCGATCGGCGAAGACCAACTCGCTCACGCGGCCACCTCTTCCGGCGGCTCCTCGACC
>SBFI01000228.1 GCA_006227875.1 Acidobacteriota bacterium | reverse complement strand
ATCTGGGTGGGCACCGGTCAGATCCACCAGCGTTGGGACATCGTCGACGGGGATGGGGTCTACCGCTCGACAGATGGCGGCGACACCTGGACCCATCTCGGCCTCGCGGACACGAAGCACATCGGCGATCTGTGGGTCGACCCCGAGAGCGCCGACACCGCCATCGTCGCCGCCCTGGGTCACGTCTTTGGACCCAACGAGGAGCGGGGCCTCTTCCGCACCACCGATGCGGGCCGCACCTGGAACAAGGTGCTCTACCTCGACGCCGACACCGGGGCCGCCGATCTGGCCTCGACACCAGAGCTGCCGGATCTGCTCTATGCCTCGCTCTGGCAGGTGCGGCGCTACCCCTGGCTCGACTATTTCGAGCCCACCGTCGGACCGGGCAGCGGCATCTACAAGTCGACCGACCGCGGCGAGAGCTGGACCCACGTGCAAGGTGAGGGACTGCCTGCCGGTCCGCTGAGCCGTATCCAGCTCGCCGTGGCCCCCAACACCCAGGGGCGACGTGTCTGGGCCGCCATCGAGACCATCGACGGCGGCGGGCTTTATCGCTCGGACGACGGTGGCGGCACCTGGGAGCTGGTCAACGACGACCCCGAGAGCGTCGCCTCGAGCTACATGAGCTGGCTCTATCCCCATCCCGAGAATCCGGAGGTGGTGTGGGCCGGTGGTCGGCCGCTGCGGCGCTCGGACGACGGCGGGCGCACGTTCACCATCGTGCGCAGCTCGCCCGGTGGTGACGACTACCACGCCCTGTGGATCGATCCCGACGACCCAAATCGGATGATCACCGGCGCCGACCAGGGAGCGGTCGTCACTTTCAACGGCGGCAGGAGCTGGAGCAGCTGGTACAACCAGCCCACCGGGCAGTTCTATCGCCTGGCGGTGGACAACGGTTTCCCCTACAAGATTTACAGCGGTCAACAGGACAGCGGCACCGTAGGCATCGCCAGCCGCAGCGACTACGGGCAGATCACCTTCCGCGACTGGAGCCCGGTGGGGGGCGACGAGCGGGATGGCGACGTGCCCGATCCCACCGACCCCGACATCGTCTATGGCGCGGGCCTCGGCGGGCGCCTCTCAAAGTGGAGCCGGCGCACCGGCCAGGTGCAGAACGTCTCCCCCTGGCCGGTCTCGTCCTACGCCCGGCGGCCCGGCACCACCCGTTACCGCTACGACTGGATCACTCCGCTCGCCATCTCCCAGCGACCACCCCACCCGATCTACCAGGGCGCCCAGGTCCTTTTCCGCTCGCTCGACGGCGGCCAAAGCTGGGAGACGATCAGCCCCGACCTGACCGGCGCCGTGGAGGGAGCCACCGGCTGCGACGGCGACGTGCCGAGGGAGCGAGCCACCGAATGTGGCTTTGGCACCATCTTCGCCATTGCACCCTCGCCGCTAGCCGACGGTCTGATCTGGGTCGGCACCACCAATGGACGTGTCCAGCTGACCCGGGATGAGGGCGCCCACTGGACCGACGTCACCCCACCCGGTCTTGGCGACTGGAGCAAGATCAACATCATCGACGCCTCCGCCGTCGACCCGGGCACCGCCTACCTGGCCGTCGACCGCCATCGGCTGGACGACTTCCGCCCCGCGGCCTACCGCACCCACGACTACGGTGCCACCTGGACCGAGATCGGTCATGGGCTCCCCGACGGCGCCTGGGTGGGTGCCGTCCGCCAGGACCCGGAACAGCCAAACCTGCTCTTTGCCGGCACCAGCCGAGGGGTCCAGGTCTCCTTCGACGACGGCGAGCACTGGCAGAGCCTGCAGCTCGACCTGCCGACCACCGGTATCAACGATCTGCTGGTGCACGAGGACGACGTCATTGTGGCGACCCAGGGGCGGGCGATCTGGGTCCTCGACGACATCTCACCCTTGCGCCACCTCGCCGCGCACGGCGCTGCCGACGATGTCGTTCTGGTGTCACCCGCCACCGCCTGGCGGCTTCGCTTCAACCAGAACAAGGACACACCACTGCCGCCGGAGGAGCCGCGGGGCGAGAACCCACCGGTGGGGGTCGTTCTCGATTACATCCTCCCCACCGGCGCGGCAGAACCGGTGACACTCGAGATTCTGGATGGCAACGGTGACCTGGTGCAGAGCTTTGCCAGTGACCAGGATCTGCCGCAGCCGAATGCCCATGTCTACTTCGCCGACCTCTGGCTCGGCGAGCCGCCACGACCAGCCACCGGACCGGGCCATCACCGTTTTGTCTGGGATCTACGGTATCCCCCACCGCCGACCCTGCGCTCCGAATACTCCATCGCCGCCGTCCCCGGACGGCCGACACCGGCTCGCCCCGAGGGCGCCTTTGTGCTCCCCGGCAGCTACCAGGTACGGCTGACGGCGGGCGGGCGCACGGTCTCGCGGCCGCTGGTGGTGGCGATGGATCCGCGGGTCGAGGTCGGTCCCGCTGAGCTCGCCACTCTCCTCACCTTTCAGCGGGAGGTGGCCGCCGTGCTCCGCCGGGCTGTCGGGCTCGCCAACGAGGTCGAAGAGGTTTCGGGTGGAGCGGAGGAAGGCATGCCCGACGAGGATCTCGAGGAGGTCGGACAGACGGCCCGCTCGGTGGCCTCGGTGCTGACTTCTCTTACCAGTGATCTGGAAAGCGTGGATCTGCCGCCCACCGAGCCGCAGCGCGCCCTGCTGGCGCACGAGACCGAGCGGCTCGAAGCGGCCGCGACCCGGTGGCGGGAGTAGTCTCTACTCTGTTTCCGGTCTGGCTCGATACTCGACAAAGGCCTGCCGGATCCGGTCGCGCCGGTAGGCCTCGATGCGCTCGGACAGAGACCCGATCAGCTCGCCGATCGGCTTCTGGTAGCGCCGGTACTGGCAGAAGACATAGATCACCATGACTACGATCAAAAGAATCTGGGAGGTTGTGTCCATCGCTTGCGTCTCCGACCGTTGTCCCTCCTTCCCTGTCCTCTCGATTGCACTATGGGCCCCGAGCCCCTCGGCTCGCAATGACAGGCTCCACTCGTCTAGTGTGGAATCGGTTCAAACCGGGCTGTTATGAGGTCTGCCGGAGGTCTCGGAACCCACTCGGTCAAACCCCCAGCAATTTGCTGGTAGACCGCGAGGCGCGGGATCTGGGGCATGGGAACACCTGGACTTTCCCGGCCGACCCTTGCGGAGAGCCAGGAGATACCTGGCGAAATCGACTATTACTCTACGAGGGCTACCGCCAGTTGAACCTCACCCCGAGGCGCCA
>SBFI01000421.1 GCA_006227875.1 Acidobacteriota bacterium | reverse complement strand
TCTCTCATGACCGGTGCCTACCCCCACACCACCGGTGTCCGCACGCTTACCTATCCGCTGCGCACCGAGATCTTGCCGCTGGCCGAGGTCTTTCGGGATGCCGGGTATCAGACCGTTGCAGTGGTTTCCAACCGCCTGCTCCCCCCTAAACGACGTCTCCACCGGGGTTTCGACGTCTATGACTAGAAGGGGGACACCCGCACCGCGGTACAGACGACCCAGCGATCGCTCGAGCTCGTCGAGCAACTCGATCCGGCCCGCCCTGCCTTTCTCTGGGTCCACTACATCGATCCCCACGTGCCCTACCATTCCACCCGCGAGCTGGCGGAGAGCTTCGACCCGGGCTACGAGGGTCGCTTCCAACACAATTTCGGCTGGCAACCGCAACCGGGTCAATCGCGAAAGACCTTTCGGCCGTTTCCCGAGGATCTTCCCAAGGCGGAAGCTACCCACCAAAACCCGCTTTCGGAGAGGGTCAGTGAGCACATCCGTCGCCTCTATGCAGCCGACATCCGCTTCCTGGACGACCAGGTGAGTCGGCTGGTGGACGCTACCCGCGCCCGCTACGGCGAATCGCTGATCATTGTCCTGGCCGCCGATCATGGCGAGAGCCTGGGGGAGCACGACTACTTCTTCGATCATGGTGACTACACCTACAATGCCGGCCTGCGCATTCCCTTGGCCATCGTTCTACCGCCCAAGCACCCGCTCCACGGCTCGGGGCGCTGCCCCGGCTGGGTCTCACTGGTGGACGTCGCTCCCACCCTTTTCGATCTTCTGGACAGTGAGACCCCCGCAACGGTCAGTGCCCAGATGGAAGGTCGCTCGCTCGTCCGCTGCCTCGAGGGCAAGAGTCTTCAGACCCAACCGGTGTTCGCCGAGAGCGGACACTCCTTTTACTTCGACCATGTCGACCGGAGGGTCAGAAACGATGTGGACGGCCGCTTTCGCGCCGTCATCCTCGACGGCTGGAAACTGGTTCTCACGCCGTTTCTACCCGACGAAGAGGCTTGGGAGCTCTTCGACCTGAAGCGGGACCCCCACGAAGAGGAGAACCTCTTCCGCGACGACCATCCGGAATTCCGACGTCTGCGCTCTCATCTCGGGGAGTGGCTTAAAAGCGGACGGGAGTCGAGCGCCGAGACGGCCATCTCAGCGGAGGCTGACGATCAGGAGGCCCTGCGAGCCCTGGGCTACATCGAATGACCGTGCCTTTACGCACCGGAATGTCAGTGCTCGCCCTGCTCTTGTTGTGTGGCTGTTACACGGCCGGGGCCGTCGGCGCCTTCCCGCTCTGGGACGACGCCTGGGTCTGGTTGCTGCTCGAGGAGAAAGGACCCGCAGCCATCCAGGCCAGCTTCTCCGACCGCCCGATCAATGCCTGGCTGTGGTCGGTTCTGGCAGAGACCGGGAGCCGATTCTGGCGGGCATCGTTCGTTTCACAAGCAGCGCTGTGGCCACTGCTGGGCCTGCTGTCGGCCCTACTGTGGATCCGTCTTTTTCCCGAGCTCAAGCGGTACGCCGGACTCGTTGCCGTAGTAGCGGTGGCACCCTTTGTCACCAAGGTGCAGATGTTGACGGCCAACATCGCCCTGGCGTCGCTGCTGCCGGTGGTACTCGCCTATGCCGCACTGCTGTTGTTCTGGCGCTACGCCGAGTCGGCCGGGCGAAGCGCTCTCCTATCCCTGGGGCTGGGTATCGCGCTGCTGGCGGCCGCCGTCCTGATTCAGGAGTACGCACTGCCGGTGGTTCTCGCCGGGAGTGTTTTATTGCTGGATCTCGGACGTCGAGCGTCTGAGCCGGCGACCCGTAGACGAGCGCTCGTGGCCCTTGGGCTCCTGCTCTTGACGGCAGTGGTAGTGTACACAGCCTACCTTCTGCTGGCCGCCCCGGGGAGCCGGGGGGACGTGCGCCCCCAGCATGCCCTGAACGTCGGGAGACCCCTGCTTTGGTACCCGACCACCTTGTTCGCCGCCGTCTGGCGGGGTCTGGTGGGTGGCTTTGCCCATGAGCTGGCCGCGCTTCCGGGCAATGTCCTGGCCCTCCCCTGGTCCGCTCCTTTCGGATTTCTGCTGGCCGGACTGCTTTTCTTGGGTTCTTCGCCACACTCGGAACCGAGGACGCTGACCCACCGTGGCACCTGGCTGGCACTCCTTATTGCCCTGGTTGCCGGGCTCACCCCGGTCGTGGTCATGGGGCGCGTCCCCTGGGATCCGCTGGAGGGGATGACATCTCGCTACGGGATCTCGGTGCTCCCGATCCTTGCGGCTCTCATGGTGCGGACGGCTCTTGCCCTGACAAACCCCCGTTGGCGAGCGGTCCCGGTGGTTCTGCTCGGTCTGGTCGCGGGGGTGACCGCCATGAGCGAGGTGGGCGCGGCGATCGAGGAACGACGACTGGTGGGTCGGCTGGGAGCCGCCCTACAGCAGCGGGTTGCCAACACGACGGGCCATACCATTGCCGTCGTCCCTCTGCCGGAACGGCCTCTCGGTCCCCCGCGTCAGTGGGAGCTTGTAGCCCGGTTGGCGGCCGAGTGGCCGCCCGAGCAGCGGCAGAGACTGTGGTCCTACCGCTTCGGCGGCGGCCCTCCTCTCTACTACAAAGAAGAGGCGACCCGGGTTTTGGGTCCACGGGATCGCTGTAGCCCACCACGGAGGATCGGCAAAAGGGTTCGACTCGTGGAACGGCAGGGGCCGGTGGAGCAATTGCTCTGGGTGGCCCCAGGACGGCGCCAGCGCGTGATCATCGAGCCTTATTGTCAGGGTGCTCGCTAGCCGACTCTCTGCTAGGCTTTCCTCGACTGGAAGCACTGGGAGGGTGCATTCATGTACATCGATGCCAGTGAGATCGACCGTGACAAGGTCGTCGAAGCGGATGTCTGCATCATCGGTGGCGGCGCGGTGGGGATCACCATGGGCCGGGAGCTCGTGGAGACCGGACTGGAAGTCGTGTTGTTGGAGAGCGGAGCACTCAAGTTCGACCAGCCGACCCAGGATCTCTACGCCGGTGTCGAGAGCGGGACGCTGCTCGGTCCCGACACCGAATACCTGACCGAAACCCGCAACCGCTACTACGGCGGCACGACCAATACCTGGAATGGCTGGTGCCGCCCTTTGGATCCCGAAGACCTACAGGTCCGCGATTGGGTCGAGGACAGCGGCTGGCCGATCGAGCAAAAGGAAATGCAGGCCTTTCATCGTCGTGCGGCCCGGGTCGTACAGATCACCCCGTTC
>SBFI01000229.1 GCA_006227875.1 Acidobacteriota bacterium | reverse complement strand
CCGGCGGCTTCGAGCTCACTCGGGCTCCAGTAATAGACGAGATTCTCGCCGATGCCCCCAAAGGCCAGATAGGCCAGGACACCCACCGTGATGAGAATGGCAACGGCGGCAAAAACTAGACGACGCTTGCGGTCGGTATTCATAACTCAGTCCTCTTGGTTGAATCGGCGCTCGCGGGCGAAGAGGCTCCAGATGTAGGAAACGAGGCCCGCGGCCGTGATCGTGTAGGCAGCGACGACGTAACTCCAGCCGCCGATTATAACGCCCTCGGCTATTTCGGCTTCAGACATTTTGAACTCCTCCGGCCGGCTCCAGTCGAGCCGGCTCGTCCACGTGCTCCTGCCGGAACCGCGCCATCTCCAGGCGGGTCCGACGGGCCATCATCCAGATGGCGATAAAGAGAATGGCAAAGGCGTTGAGACGCAACGGCAGCACCATCAACGGGTCGACCGTCTCGGGCGACGACTGCACCTGGTGGAGGCTCCGCCACCAGCGAACACAGAAGTAGACGAGCGGCACGTCGATAAAGGCCACGATGGTGGTGACAGCGGTCCAGGTCGCCCGCCGCGAGTGATCGTCTACAAAGCTCCTGAGTGCCAGCACGCCGGCAAACAGCAAGAGCATCACCAGCGAGGTGGTCAACCGCACATCCCAGTCCCACCAGACCCCCCACGTGGCTCGCGCCCAGATGCTGCCCTGGATCAGCAGCAGCGCGTTCAAGACGATGCCGACCTCGATGGCGCCGGTGACCATGGCGTCATGGCGCGGTCGGTGGGTCCACAACGAGACGATGGCCATCACAAAGGCGAAGGTGTAGCAGACCATCCCGACCCAGGCACAGGGTACGTGCACATACATGATGCGCTGAACCTCCCCCATGTAGCGCTCGGGCGGGGCGACGAACAACCCCATGTAAGTGCCCACCGCCAGCAGGGCGAGGCCCAACCAGCCAAAGGCTTGATCCCAAGTGAATTTCCTCATAAGCCCTCCTCGATGGCGTGGGGGAAGAGCAGTCCACAGATGCTCCAGTAGATCACCGCAAAGCTCACCAGCAATATCGTCCAGGAGCGAATCTGCTCCATCGGGTCGCCGGTGAGGATCAGCGCAACCGCCTTGACCGCCCCCAGCAGGACGGGGACGACGAGGGGAAACAGGAGGAGCGGCAGCAGCACATCCTGGCTTTGCAGACGGCTGGTCATGGCGGCGTACAGGGTGCCGGGAGCCGACAGCCCTGCGGCGGCGATCGCCCAGAGTCCAAGCAGCACCAGCAGCCGCATCGGGTCGATCTCGACCGCGTAGAGCACCAACGCGACCGGCGTGAGTATCGGGGCCAGGAGCATCAGAAAGAGGGTGTTGCTCATGGCTTTGCCGTAGTACAGAGCAATCGGGTCCACGGGCAGCAACAGCAGACCTTCGACCGCCCGCTGCTCCTGCTCGAGCCGAAAGCTCTCCGACAGGCCCAGGGTCGAGCTCAGCAGCAGCGCCAGCACCAGGAAGCCGGCGGCGCTGGCCCTCAGCGCGATCGAATCCGGTCCGACGGCAAAGGAGAAGAGCAGCAGGGTCACGACACCAAAGAGCAGCACCGAGATGATGCGTGAACGGCCTCGCCACTCCAAAAGCAGATCCTTGCGGACCACGGTGAGGGCCTGGGCGAGCAATCTCACGACGCCTTTGCCTCCCGCTCGACGAGCTCCGAGCCGCTGCCGGACCAGACATTCTGGCCCTGCTCCAGAGCGATCGCCCGGTCGCAGAGTTTGGTGGCACGTGGCAGGTTGTGGGAGGCCATGATTACCGTACGGCCCTCCTCCCGGAAGCGTTCGACCCAGCCTTCGACTAGATCCTGCCCGGCCACATCCAGGGCCGAGAACGGCTCATCCAGAAGGACTATCTTTGGCTTCTCGAGACGGGTCCTGAGCAATGTCAGCCGCTTCTTCATGCCGGCGGAGAACCCTCCCACCGGCAGACGGCGACGCTCGGCCAACCCGACCTCCTCCAGCAGCGGCACCAGATCGCTATCTCTGGCCGGAGAACCCAGCAGACGGGCCCAGACCCGCAATGTCTCCAGGGCCGTCAAACGGGCGTACAGGTAGTTGTCGTGGGCCACCATCGTCAACAGCCGGCGGCACTCGAGGCGCTCCTTGACCGAATCGTGGCCGTCGACGCTCATGGTCCCCCGGCTCGGTTTGTAGAGGCCGGCCGCAAGGCGCAAGAAGGTCGTCTTGCCGGAGCCGTTGGAGCCGAAGAGCAGAACCACTTCTCCGCCGTGCACTTCGAGGTCGAAATGGGCCAGAGCCCAGTGCCGACCAAAGCGCTTGCCGAGGCCTGTGGCCCGGACGACTG
Source organism: Acidobacteriota bacterium (assembly GCA_006227875.1). Classification (GTDB taxonomy): domain Bacteria; phylum Acidobacteriota; class Thermoanaerobaculia; order Multivoradales; family JAHEKO01; genus M0029. The sequence goes on along the minus strand of SBFI01000229.1, from coordinate 906 downwards.
GAGTAGTTTCGACGGTCAATCCCACCTCAACTGGAAGTGGGCGCCGTCTTTCGTCAAGGTGTACTCGTGGTGGAAGCCGGTCACTCCGAGCAGCTTGGCGGCGCCGGCATAGAAGCCTGCGGCCATATGCAGGTCGGCCTCCGAGTAGGTGGGAGCGTCACGCAGCAGAATCTCGGCCGAGACTCCATCCTCGCCCAGGGTGACGTCCATCTGACTCTGGCTGTAGAAGCGCTCGTGAAGCAATGCGGCCCTCAGCAGGAATCCCACGAAGTCCTTGCCTTCGGCAAATGCCTTGTAGACGGAGGTCAAGACCTTTTCGGCTGAATAGGAGCCGACCTCGACAAGGCCTGCCAACTTGCCGTCGAAGAACTTGTCGGCGATGGCCCGGTTGATTTCGTCATAGAGCTCGAAGGGGTACCACGAAGAGTCCAGAATGGGGAAAAGCCGCTCGCGGTTCTCGAAGTCTTCTTTGAGACGAAGCTCTGCTTCGGTGCCAAACCGGTCACGCACGAATTCGAATTTCGAGCTGATCGAGCTCCCCCGAACAAGGTACTCCTCCGGCACGATTCCTTCGACTCCAGTTACAGTCAAGGGGACCACATTGGTCCCCCGTACTGCCGAACTTTAGCAGAATTTGGCTCATCTAGTCGCTTGCCGTCACCGGGCGCTCGGCGTACGATCACCATCAGTCATGACCTGGCGAAAACTGGTGATTTTGGCGATTCTGGGTGCCGGCTGTGCCTCCTCGTCGACCGATCCACCCAGCACCAAGCCGGTCTACGAGGTCGCCAACCTGGATGAGCGGGCCTTTATGCTGCTGATGGTCGATCGCAAGCTCTACGAGCCCTTTGTGGTTGCCAGGATGCGGGACGAGGATCTGGGGCTCAGAGCCGAGCTGGCGGTGAG
>SBFI01000277.1 GCA_006227875.1 Acidobacteriota bacterium | reverse complement strand
CGTCGGATCACCGACGGCAAGGGGGTGGAGGTGGTGTTCGACCACGTCGGTGGATCGACCTTCGAGCAGAGTCTTCGTTGTGTGGCCTGGAGCGGTCGCCTGGTTCTTTGTGGTGCCACCGCCGGGCACCTCGCCTCGGTCAACTTGAGAGCGGTCTTCTTCAAGAGCCTGTCGATCCTGGGCTCGACAATGGGTACCCTGGCGGAGCTGATCGATTTGCTGCGGTATTTCGACACCGGTCAGCTGAGACCGGTCCTCGACCGGATACTGCCGCTGGAGGAGGCCCCCGAAGCGCAGGCCGCCCTCGAGCGCCGGGAGACATTTGGCAAGATCGTGCTCACCGTGGGAGATCCCGAGGTGGCCCGTCGATCACCGGCCGGGACTCGGGCGGTCCAACAGGAGGAGAAGGCATGAGCCGGGAGATCAGGAACATCACGGTTATCGGTGCCGGCGCCATGGGCCGGGGAATCGCCCAGGTAGCGGCCATGGGTGGCTACCGCACGCGTCTGTTCGATGTGGCGGCCCCGGTGCTGGAAGAGGCCGGCCGAGTTGTTCACAGGAACCTCGACAAAGGTGTAGAGCTGGGCAAGGTCGACGAGTCGACCGCCGCGCTGGCCAAGGAGAACCTGGTCCTGGACACCGAGCTCGAGGCCGCCGCGGCCGATACCGATCTCGTCATCGAGGCGGTGCCGGAGTTGCTCGAGCTCAAGATCGAGACCTTTCAACGGGCCGCCGGCTCGGCGCCGAAAGAGGCTCTGTTTGCCACCAACACCTCGGGTCTCTCGATCACCGAGATGGCTCCGGCCACGGGTAGGCCGGAACGATTTGCCGGCATGCACTTCTTCAACCCCGTACACATAATGAAGTTGGTGGAGCTGGTGAGGGGACTCGAGACCGCGGACAAGACCGTCGAGCTGCTCAGAGAGGTGGCGGAGCGGATGGGCAAACAGGTGGTGGTGGTCAACGAATCGCCCGGGTTTGTCACCTCGCGGATCAACGCGCTCATCGGCAACGAGGCCTTCCGGATGCTCCAGGAGGGGGTGGCGAGTGCCGAGGATATCGACACCGCGCTCAAGCTCGGGCTCAACCACCCGATGGGACCGTTCGAGATGGTGGATCTGGTAGGCCTGGATGTGCGCTACTCGATTCTCAAGTACCTGCACCAGACACTGGGAGAGCTCTACCGACCAAACAACCTCCTGGTCCAATACGTGCGCGCGGGACGTCTTGGGCGCAAGACCAAACGCGGAGTCTACGAGTACGATGAGGAAGGCAAGCGGACTGGATAGGGGCAGCCTGCATTATTCGCCACCGCGCGAGCAGAATGTCGCAAGCGGCCGCCAGATCGGGCCGCACGGAGGGCTTCGCACCGGAGGCATACTTGACAGTATGTCGAGGATGCGAAGTTCGAGTACGGCCCGAGATGGTGGGCGATCGCGGCATTATGCCGGGGGGATGGTGGATAATGCAGGCTAGGGAGGCCGGGATGACGGATCTGGAGGAGCGGGTGGCATTGGTGACCGGCTCGAGCAGCGGGCTTGGTTTTGCCGCGGCCCGCGCTTTGGCGGCGCGGGGTGCGCGGATCGCCCTCAACAGTCGCGGCGGTGACAAGCTGGTACGAGCAAAGCGAGAATTGACCGATTCCGGGGCCGAGGTCATCGCCGTTACCGGCGACGTTCGGGATGCCGACGATCTGGAGGAGCTGGTCTCCGAGGTCGAAGAGAAGCTGGGGCCGATCGACGTGCTGGTGGCCAACGGCGGGGGCCCGACGGTCAAACCGGCTATCGAGCTCGACGAGAGTGACTGGCAGGCGGCGATCCCGCTGGCATTTCTCTTCGTGCCACGACTCTGCCGTCTGGTGCTGCCGGGGATGAGACGTCGTGGCTGGGGCCGGATCGTCGCCATCAACTCGGTCTCGTCACGTCAGCCGATCCCACGGCTGGCCCTCTCCAACGCGTTGCGTCCGGCGGTCCTCGGGTATCTCAAGACTCTCTCGCAGGAGGTGGCCGGCGACGGGGTGACGGTGAACGCCGTGCTCCCCGGCTACACCCTGACCGAGCGGCAGGCGGAGCTGGCCGAAGGCATCGCCCTACACACCGGCCGCGACGCCGAGGAGATCCTGGCCACCCAGGGCAGCGACGCACCCATAGGTCGCATGGCCGAGCCGCGGGAAGTCGGCGAGGTAATCGCTTTCCTCTGCTCCCCCGCCGCCTCCTATGTCACCGGCCAAGCGGTGACCGTGGATGGCGGTTATGTAAAAGCCTTGATGTGAGCCATCGAAGCGGCCGGCCTCCGTGCCGGCCGGTGACAGGGCGTCATTCCCTTCCTCGACCGGTAGCCGCCCGATCCGAAGGGCGGTTTGGCACCATAAGAGCCCCGGACCGGCGCGACCCGGGAGAAGCACCGGACCGGGGCTGTGGTGAGCTTCAGAGCTCGACTACGGGCAGTGGCCGGGGCCGATCAAGCCATTGTTGTACCGGTCGAGCAGATTCGCCAGCTGAACGGCCCGCCGCCGGTCGGCGCTACGCCTCGGAATGTCCAGCTGCGCCTCGTACTGGATCAACAGCGCCTGCGCTTCGAGCCAGCCGGCGACCACCTCCGGCGGAATCGACGCACCGCTGAGGACATTGAGCTCGGCGGCGATGTACTGATGCGCCAGCCCGATGTACTTGTTGCCGCCGGCACTCGATGTCTGCAGGATCTCGTAGTAGCTCAGGCCGGTGCCAAAGAAGGGCGTGTCTGCCCCGTCCGGCAGCATCGCCCAAGTGTCGTCGTAGGGTGCCGGGCCGTACTCCGAGTGGGTCTTCCAGTAGCCCCAGGTGTGGGTGCAGCCGGGAGCCTCGATCACCACCGTCGAGGGGTCGCAGTCGCCCACCGTGACGCCATTTCTCGTCCCCTCCACACATGCCTCATTCTCGAAGCCCACCGTCACGTCCGGCACTATGCAGGTGTAGGTCACGCTGTCCCCGGCAGCCAAGAAGCCGATGTCGTTGTCGCACTGAGGTGCCAACACGTCGGTCACCACCACGTTCACCAGATCCTCGTCACCGGTGTTGGTGACCACGATCTCGAACGGCACGTCCGAACCCGGCGGGAAGGTCCGTGAATCCGGACCCTCGGCCTGCTTGCGGATGTCGATGTCGATGATCTCTACCGTCGAGGGGTCGCAGTCGCCTACGACAACGCCGCTCGGATCCGTGCCCTCGACGCAGGCAACGTTTTCGAAACTGCTTGTGACCATCGGCACC
>SBFI01000317.1 GCA_006227875.1 Acidobacteriota bacterium | reverse complement strand
GAGAGAGGAGATGGTAGTGGTGGCGGGCAAGGGTGGGTCGAGCGAGATGTCGCTGCCCGCCGCCGGAGGTCGGCTCACCCTCGAGGCGCCCGAGCTCGATCCCGCGTTGAGGACACTGTTCGCCCTGGCGGCGAAGGACTTCCGCCCGCCTCGCGGCACCGGTCGGCGCCCGGGCGACGCGGTGATGGGCGGCATCATCGGGGAGAGCCCGGCGCTCGAGAAGGCTCTCGAACGGGTCGCTCGTTTGGCGTCCGCCGACATCCCCATCCTGATCAAGGGGGAGACCGGTACCGGCAAGGAGCTGGTCGCCCGACGGATCCACGCCCTGAGTCCCCGGGCCCAGGAATCGTTTGTGCCCTTCGACTGCGCCAGCGTGACCGAGTCACTCATCGCCTCCGAGCTCTTCGGACACGTCCGCGGCGCGTTCACCGGCGCCGATCGGGATCGGATCGGTATCCTCGAGGCCGCCCGGGGCGGCACCGTCTTCCTGGACGAGATCGGTGACCTGCCAAAACCGGCCCAGGCCAAGCTTCTGCGTTTTCTACAGGAGAAGGAGATAAGACGGGTCGGCGAGAGCCTGCCGCGGTCGGTCGATGCGCGGGTGGTGGCGGCGACCCATCGTGATCTGGAAAGGATGGTGGCCGCGGGTGAATTCCGACAGGATCTGCTGTTTCGTCTCCGTGTCGGGGCCGTCGAACTGCCACCGCTGCGCGACCGGGGCGATGACATCGAGCTGCTGGCCGAGCACTTCCTCCGACGCCTGCATCTGCCACGGCCACTACGATTCTCCAGGGCCGCGAGGACCAAGCTCCTGGGTTACTCTTGGCCGGGCAACGTGCGAGAGCTCCAGAACATCGTGCAGGCGGCGGCGGTGCTGACCGAGGGCGAGATCATCGACCTGGAGCATCTCGACCTGCCTTACGCCAGTGAACCATCGTCGATGGGTTATCACGAGAAGGTGGAGGACTACCGACGACGTCTGATTCTCGAGGCTCTGGCCGCCACCGACCGCAACCGGTCGGCTGCCGCCCGCCGCCTGGGCATGAGCCGCCAAAACCTCTCCTATCTCATCCGCAAGCTGGGGATCGACGTCGAAGATGACTGACTATGTGATCCGGCGTCTGGCCCAGACCCTGCCGATCGCGCTGCTGGTGGCGACGCTGGTCTTCTCGCTCATCCACATGATCCCCGGCGATCCGGTCGAGATGATGCTGGGCGAGGGCGCCCAGCGTTCCGAGGTGGAGAATCTGCGACACGAGCTGGGCCTCGATCGACCTCTCATCCAGCAGTACGGCTCCTTTCTCGGTGGCCTGGTCAAGGGCGACCTGGGCAGCTCGCTCCATTTTGGCGAGCCGGTGACCCGCATCCTGGCCCGTCACTACCCGGCCACCCTCGAGCTCGCCTTTGCCAGCATGCTGGTGGCGCTGGCAATCTCTCTGCCGCTTGGCATCCTGGCGGCTTTCCACCGCGACGGGCCGATCGATCACGCTTCGCGGTTCTTCTCGCTCCTGGGTGTCTCCATACCGAACTTCTGGCTCGGTCCGATGTTGATCCTGGTCTTCTCGATCCAGCTCAACCTCTTCCCAGTGTCGGGTCGCTCGGGTCTCGCCAGTCTGGTGCTGCCGTCGATCACCTTGGGCACCGCCCTGGCGGGCTTGCTGACCCGCATGATCCGCTCGTCGCTGGCCGAGGAGCTCCACAAGCCCTATCTGGCCACCGCCCAGGCCAAGGGCTTGAGCCGCCGGCTCGCCGTCGTCCGCCACGCGCTCAAGAACGCCTCGATCCCGGTGGTGACCATCGTAGGTCTTCAGTTTGGCGCGCTGCTGACCGGTGCCATCATCACCGAGACCATCTTTGCCTGGCCGGGTCTCGGACGGCTGATCATCCAGTCGATCCGTCTGCGCGACTACCCGCTCGTCCAGGGGGGCATCCTGGCGATCGCCCTCACCTATCTGCTGCTCAATCTGGTGACCGATGTGGTCTACGCCTATCTAGATCCGAGGATCCGTTTGCGATGAGCTCTGCGAATGGCTGAAGACTACGGTATACCGGGGAGTGGTCGCGCCACCTTGTGGGCGGGTGCGGTGCTCGTCGTCGTGGTGCTGCTGATCGCTCTGTTCGGACCGCTTCTGACCCCCTACGACCCGACGACCCTGCGGTTGGAACAGCGATTGGAGACACCCTCGCTTGCTCACCCGCTGGGTCTCGACGAGCTGGGCCGCGACATCCTCTCGCGCATGGTCTACGGCGCCCGCATCTCAGTGGGGGTGGGTCTCTCGGTGGTCATTCTCGCCGGGCTGTTGGGGACTCTGCTCGGCGCCATCTCCGGCTACGCGGGCGGCAGGGTAGACACCGTCTTGATGCGGCTGACAGATGTCTTTCTCGCCTTCCCCGGGATCCTGCTGGCCATCGCCCTGGTGGCGGTGCTGGGACCGGCGCTGCGACACGTCGTCCTCGCCCTGGTGGTCATCGGCTGGGTGGGCTATGCGCGTCTGGTCCGGGGACAGGTGCTACAGATCAAGGAGCAGGAGTTCGTCACGGCCGCGCAGGCGGCCGGCGTGCGGGCTCCTCGCATCGTACTGCGGCACATCCTGCCCAACGTCCTGCCCACCCTGCTCGTCCAGGCCAGCTTGGGGATGGCCGGCGCCATCCTCGCCGAAGCCAGCCTCTCCTTTCTGGGTCTCGGTATCCAGCCACCGACCCCGTCGTGGGGGGCCATGATCAACGCCGGGCGTAGCCATCTGCTCGACGCGCCCCATCTGGCGCTCTTTCCCGGTATCGCCATCCTGCTCACCGTCATGGGGCTCAACTTCCTCGGTGACGGTCTGGTCGACCTGATCAACCCCCGTCGCCGCCGCTCGGGTGAGCCGAGGGAGGACTGACCCTCGAAACAGTCGAGACCGATACAGGAGTCAGGAATCGGCGGAACCGGGGATGACGATGAGCTCGACGCGGCGGTTGCGGGCGCGGCCGCCGGCGATCTTGCCCACCTCGGTCCAGGTGGTGCCGTCCGGCGAGATGGCCAGGCTGGTCGGTTCCACCGCCGGGCCGATCTCGAACACATGGAGATCCGGTCCCTCCAGATCCACCAGCGCGTTGTCCTCGAACCGCAGCACAATGGTCCCGCCGCAGCCGAGAGTCATTGGTCCGGGCGCCCGAGCGTCTCGGCGGAGATACGGTCCCCGTCGTTGGTCGCCTGGCGGTCGCCCTCGTCGAAGGCGCTCCCCTCGTCGGCCAAGCTCAAATCACCGAGGGGAAAGAAGACCTCACCGCCGTGACCATCCGGGTAGGAGCGGCCGGGATTGTCAGAGTCTTGGGCGAGGGCGACAACGGGCAGCAAGACCAAAAGGGCGATCCACAGCGAGCGACTGGGCATAGATACCTCCATCAGGGGACGGACCGTCATGCTACCGGAAGCTGGATAGCCCATCTCTTACCGAGCTGACCGGGAGATGGGGGTCTTCCATCTGGTACCATTCCGCAAAACTGGACTCGGTCGGAAAAAAACGGAGGGGTCATGATCGGTTCGACGATCTCCCACTACAAGATTCTCGACAAGCTGGGTGAAGGCGGGATGGGGGAGGTCTATCGCGCCCACGACAGCCAACTGGGTCGCGAAGTCGCTATCAAGGTTTTGCCGGAAGTCTTTACCCAGGACGAGGAACGGCTGGCGCGGTTCGAACGCGAGGCGCGGATGCTGGCGGCTCTGGACC
>SBFI01000152.1 GCA_006227875.1 Acidobacteriota bacterium | reverse complement strand
CGGAGCGGTGGTCGAGCGCATCTGTGGAGTCACCCTGCCGAAAGAGCACGCCCACCACGATTGGAGCCGGCGGCCGGTCGAGGACGCCCCCCTCCGGTACGCGCTCAACGACGTCTTCTATCTCCCCCCGGTCGCCGAGCACCTGCGCCGGGAGGTGACGGCGGCCGATCTCGAAGAGGAGGTGGCGATCGCCAACCGGGTGGTCGAGGAGGCCACCTGGAACGGCGGCTTCAGCCCGGATGGCTTCTGGCGGGTCAAGGGCGCCCGCAAGCTGGCACCGGTCGAGGTGGCTGTGCTCGCCTCGCTCTACGCCTGGCGCGACGAGCAGGCACGAAAACAGAACCTGCCGCCGGGCCGGGTGCTCAACGATCGCCTGCTGTTGGCATTGAGCCGCACCACCGCCACGAGCCCCGAGGATCTGCGCCGGGCCGGTATTCAGGGTGGCAAGCTCAACCGGTGGGGGAGCGAGATTCTGAGCCGCATCCGCGCGGTGCGACGCGATCCGCCCACCCTCACCCCACCAGCCACGGCCGCCCGCGAAGTCGATCCCCTGGCGCGGGAGCGGGCCGAGCGGCTCAAGGCCTGGCGTCAGCAGGAGGCCGAGCGGCGCCGGGTGCCGCTGCAGGTGGTGCTGCCCGCCGTCGCCCTCAGGCATCTCCAGCAGCACGGCGCCGAGGATCTCGAATCGGTGCCCCAGCTCGGCACCAAACGGATCGGGCTCTACGGCACCAAGCTCGAAGAGCTGTGTCGCCTCGAATAGTCGCCTTCCGACAAAGAAACGAAGGAGTTTTCGCGGTAAGATGCCGGTTCTCATGAGCGGCGATACCGACCCCCGGGTCTACGATCCGACGGCCGTCGAGGCCAAGTGGCGGGAGCGTTGGGAGGAGCAGGGTCTCTATCATTCCGACCGCGATCCCACGCGGCCCAAGCACTACGCCCTGACCATGCTGCCCTATCCCTCGGGCGAGCTCCACATAGGCCACTGGTACGCCATGGCGCCCTCCGACGCCCGCGCCCGCTTCAAGCGGATGCAGGGCTTCAATGTCCTGTTCCCGATGGGCTTCGATGCCTTTGGCCTGCCGGCCGAGAACGCTGCCATCAAGCGCAATGTCCACCCCCGCGAGTGGACCTACGGCAACATCGAGCGCATGCGCAGCCAGCTCAGGCAGATGGGCGCCATGATCGACTGGCGGCGCGAGGCGGTCTCCGCCGAACCCGAGTACTACCGTTGGACCGAGTGGTTCTTCTTGAAGCTCCTCGAGCACGATCTGGCTTATCGGCAGCAGGCGCCGGTCGACTGGTGCCCGAGCTGCAACACGACGCTCGCCCGCGAGCAGGTGTGGGGCGACGACCGAAGGTGTGAGCGCTGTCGCACCCCGGTCATCCGCAAGGAGCTCGAACAGTGGTTCTTCCGCACCACCCGCTACGCCGACGAGCTGCTCGACTTCTCCAAGATCGACTGGCCCGAACGGGTGCGTACCCTCGAGACCAACTGGATCGGCCGCTCCGAGGGAGCCAACGTCGTCTTCACGACCGAGCAGGGCGACCCGTTGGAAGTCTTTACCACCCGGCCCGACACTCTGTGGGGCGCCACCTTCATGGTGCTGGCCCCCGAACATCCGCTGGTCGAGAGGCTCACCTCCGACGAGCAGCGGGATGAGGTCACCGGCTATGTCGAGGAGACGCTGCGCCAGACCGACATCGAGCGCGAGGCGGCCGACCGTGAGAAGACCGGTGTCTTCACCGGCGCCTACGCGGTCAACCCGGTCAACGACGAGCGCATCCCCATCTGGATCGCCGACTATGTGCTGATGACCTACGGCACCGGCGCCATCATGGCGGTGCCGGCCCACGACGAGCGCGACTTCGAGTTCGCCCGCAAGTTCGGTCTCGAGATACGACCGGTCATCCAGGCCCCCGGCGAGAAGGTGCCCGCCGGAGACGAGATGGAGACGGCCACCGCCCACTACGGCACCATGGTCAACTCGGGGCCCTTGACCGGCACCTCGGCCGACGAGTCGGTGACCAGGACCATCGAGTACCTGGAGGAGAAAGGAGCGGGTGAGGCCGCGGTTGGCTACCGGCTGCGTGACTGGCTGATCTCGCGCCAGCGCTACTGGGGGGCGCCGATCCCGGTGGTCTACTGCGGCGCCTGTGGCGTCGTGCCGGTGCCCGAGGAGGAGCTGCCGGTGCTGCTGCCCGAGGACGTCGAGTGGCGCCCCACCGGTGAGAGCCCGCTGAAGCTCCACCCGACCTGGCGTCACACCACCTGTCCCAAGTGCGGCGGCGAGGCCGAGCGCGAGACCGACACCATGGACACCTTTATGTGCTCCTCCTGGTACCACCTGCGCTACTTGAGCCCCCACTACGACCAGGGACCGTTTGACCCCGACGAGTACGACTACTGGATGCCGGTCGACACCTACACCGGTGGCATCGAGCACGCCAACATGCATCTGATCTACACCCGCTTCTTCCACAAGGCCTGCAGGGACATGGGCATCCTCTCCGGCGACGAGCCGATGCTCCAGCTGCGCAACCAGGGGACGGTCTTGGGCGAGGACTCGGAGAAGATGTCCAAGAGCCGCGGCAACGTCGTCGCCCCCGACGAGCTGCTCGAGCGCTACGGCGCCGACGCCATGCGCAGCTACCTGATGTTTTTTGCCCGCTGGGAGCAGGGGGGACCCTGGTCGAGCCGTGGCATCGAGGGCACCTGGCGCTGGCTGAGAAGGCTTTGGACCCTGCTCACCGAGCCGGCCGCGGCCGGCTCGGCGAGCCCCGAGACGCTGGCGGCGCTCCGCCGCAAGGTCCACCAGACCCTGGCCCAGGTCACCCGCGACTTCGAGGAGTTTCAGTTCAACACCATCGTCGCGGCCCTTATGGAACTGATGAACGAGATGATCAAGGCGCGGGGGGAGGGTGCGGCAGGAACACCTGAGTGGGAGGAGGCGGTCGACATCTATCTCAGGATGGCGGCGCCGGTCGTCCCCTTTATCGCCGAAGAGCTCTGGGCACGACTGGGCAAGGAGGGCTCGGTCCACCTCCAGAGTTGGCCCACGGTCAACGAGGCGGCGCTCGCCACCGACGAGATCACCGTCGTCGTCCAGGTCAACGGCAAGCTCCGTGACCGGTTGACCCTGCCGGCCGATGTTGCCGAAGACGAGGCCCGCGAGCGCGCACTGGCCTCCGACGGTGCCCAGCGCTTTATCGCCGACAAGACAGTGCGCAAGGTGGTCTATGTGCCGGGCCG
>SBFI01000466.1 GCA_006227875.1 Acidobacteriota bacterium | reverse complement strand
GCAACGGTGATCGTGGTTCCCTCTCCTTCAGCGCTTTCGACGGCGAGCTTGCCGCCGTGCTCTTCCACAATGCGGTAGACGATAGCCATGCCTATTCCCGAGCCTCCGTCGAAGAACGAGTGAAACGGATGGAACAAGTTTTCTCGTTCTTTCTCCGCCATTCCGCGACCCGTGTCGCTGAAGCGGACCAGGTAGTCGGTGTCGCGCAGCATTCCTTTGATGTGGAGAGTACCGCCATCCGGCATGGCGCGCAATGCATTGCGCGCCAGGTTCCAGAAGATCTGACTGATCTGGTCCGGATCGGCAATAAGTGAGACCGAAGAGGGGTCGAGATCGAGGCTGAGGTCGTGGTCCGACGACACTTCTGAACTGTTTCGCAGCAGGTCTAGGTTCTCGCTCAACAGCTTGGCGATGTCGAAGCGTACATTCGACCGTTCCTTTGGCCGGGCAAACTGCAAGAAGCTCTTGACTGTGCGATCCAGCCGTTGGCTCTCTTTGAGGATGATGTCGAGGAGCTTTTTCTCCGACGGCTCGCCGTCGAGCGAGGTCGCCAGCATCTGCACCGAACCGCTGATGGCGGCCAGGGGGTTGCCGACTTCGTGGGCGATCCCCGAAGCGAGCTGTCCAACGGCGGCGAGCCTGTCCTTGAGCTTCACCTCCTCCTGCAGCTTGCGCCACTCGGTCAGGTCCTGAAAGATGATGATGTACCCCGACCGCTCGCCTTTGGTGGTGGTGAGCTCGGTCAACGAGAAGCCGATGTAGCGCAGCGAAGCACCTCTTTGATACTCGATCTCGCGCCGATCCTGGGAAGCCAGATCGCTCCCCCTCTGCTCTTGCCAATGCAGGTCGGAAAGCAGACCTGTCTTGGTCACGTGCTGGCCAACGAGAACGGCCTCCGGTAGCCCCAAAATCTCCTGTGCGGCCCGGTTGGCGCTGGTAACCCTGCCATCCAGGTTACAGGTGATCAGCCCACTCGGCACCGACTCGATGATGTCGCGATGGACCACCTGCAGCGTTGCCAGGTCCTCTCGCTTCTCCAACAGCTCGCGCTCGGCGCGGGTGGCGCTCTGCGCCAAATGGGATGTAAGCAGGGCGACCAGATAGAAACCGAAGAAATGGATGACCAGGTTGTAGACCAACCGCCAGACGGGGATGGCCTCACCGCGGCTGGCCTCGAGCTCGCCGGTCAACTCACTCAGACCCTCGATACCCTCCTCGATCACCGTGGCGCCCACCGGCAACGGAGACGATTCCGGCAACCAGGAAAAGTAGAGGGCCAAGATCGCGGAGCTGTAGAGAACCCAGGCGACCGTGGCGACGATGAGCCCCGATCGGCGGTGCAGCATCGCCGAGGCGACGATGATGATCACAAAGTAGAGAATCGAAAAGGGAGAGTTCGTGCCGCCAAAGTAGTAGACCATCCCGGTGATCAGCAGCAGATCACCAAAAAACTGGATGTGCGCCTGTATTGAGGGGTATTCCCTCAGCCATCGGAGCAGAGCGATGTAGAGGAGGCTGGCGGCGTAGGTGGCGCCGGCCAGCAGATAGAGAAAGTTGAAGCTGATCGTCTCGGTGGGAGACGCCAGCTGCAGCAGCAGGTAGGGGAGGACGACGCTGGTGACGACGACCAGGCGCAAGCTGATCATCCAGCGCAGCTGCTGGCTCAGCTTGGTCGAGCGCTGAAAACTCAGCTCGGAAGTAGCGGAGAAGTGATCCGAGTCCCCGTTGCTCACCGGCTTCGTGTGATCTACGAGTAGTGACGTCCGGCCGCTAGCCGATCTTGCCCAGGATGGTGTACATGGGCAGGTACATAGCGGTCACGATAACGCCGATGATGCCGCCGAGAAAGACGATCATGAGCGGCTCCAGGAGCTTCATCAAGCCCTCGACGGCGGTGTCGACCTCGTCTTCGTAGAAGTCGGCGATCTTGGAAAGCATCTGATCGAGCGCGCCGGTCTGTTCGCCGACGTGGATCATCTGCACCACCATCTTGGGGAAGACCTTGGTCTGCCCCAGCGGACCGCTGAGAGTCTTGCCCTCTTCCACCGCCTTTCGCACCGCCATGACCGCGTCGTGGATGATGGAGTTACCCGCGGTCTTGGCCGTGATCTCCAAACCATCGAGAATCGGCACACCGGAAGAAGTCAGGGTGGCCAGGGTGCGGCAGAACCGGGCAACAGCGATCTTGCGCAGCAGCTCACCCATGATCGGAATCTTGAGCAGCATGCCGTCGAGGACGCGCTTGCCCCGGTAGGTCTTGTGATAGGCCCGCAGGGCGAAGAAGGTGATGACGAGCGCGAGGATTATGAGCGGCGAGTAGGTACCGATGATCTTACTGGCGCCAACCACCAGCTTGGTCAGGAAGGGCAAGTCACCACCCAGCCCGGCAAACAGCTGGGCAAATACCGGGATGACCTTCCACATGATGATCCACACCACGCCGATGGCGATCGTGATGACCGTCACGGGGTAGATCATGGCCGACTTGACCTGGGCCTTGAGCTTGACGACCTTCTCCAGATAGGCGGCCAGACGGTTGAGAATGACATCCAGAATACCGCCCGCCTCGCCGGCGGCAACCATGTTGACGTACAGATCGTCGAACGCCGCAGGCTGCTTTTGCATCGCCTCGGCCAGGGACATACCGCCTTCGACGTCGGTTCTGACCTTGTTGATGATCTCTGCGAACTTCACCTGATCCTGCTGTTCCCCCATGATCTCGAGGCACTGGACAAGGGGCAGACCGGCGTCCAACATCACCGAGAACTGGCGGGTGAAGACGGCGAGACGTTTCTGATTGATGCGGCCTGGAAACTTCGGCAGAAAGGGGAATTCTCTCCCCTTCTCACGCAGCGAGGTAATCTGAATCTGCTGACGGCGAAGCGTCGCGGCTGCGGCGTCACGAGTGTCAGCCAGCAGGATACCTTCCTGGAACTGACCGCTGCGGCTCTTTCCTTTCCAAACAAAACTCGGCATCGAATCAACTCCTCTTGGTCGGCGTTCTCGCGTTCGATGTCAGGGCTGGATTCAGGGCGCCGGCGCCGCGACCGATGATCTCCTGGAGCTCGTCGGGGTAGGACGAGCGGCTGACAGCCGTCTGCAGGCTGATCTGCCTGCGGAAGTAGAGGGCGGCTAGAGACTGGTTGAAGGTCTGCATGCCGAACTTGGCCTGGCCCGCCTGCATCATGCCGTAGATCTGGTGAATCTTGTCCTCTCGAATCAGGTTGCGGATGGCGGTGGTGGGAACCAGGACCTCCATGGCGAGAGCCCTGCCGTGACCGGCCGCTCGAGGAAGGAGCGACTGGCACAGGATAGCTGGACGCGAACCTGAGACTGCTGATGGGGTGGAAAGATGTCGATGATCCGGTTGATCGTCTGCGCCGCCGAATTCGTGTGCAGGGTGGCAAAGGTGAGATGGCCGGTCTCGGCAATGCGCAGCGCCGCGTCCACTGTCTCGAAGTCCCGCATCTCACCGACCAGCACTACATCGGGATCCTGGCGCAGAACGGACTTCAACGCATTGGCAAAGCTGTGGGTGTCGGCGTTGAGCTCGCGCTGGTTGACGATGCAACTCTTGTGAACGTGGAGGTACTCAACCGGATCCTCAATGGTGACGATGTGCTCCTTGCGCTCGGTGTTGACCTTGTCGAGCATCGCGGCCAGCGTGGTCGACTTGCCCGAGCCGGTGGGGCCGGTGACCAGCACCAGGCCGCGGGGCTTGTCGCAGAGCTTGTCGACGATGGCCGGCAGACCCAGCTCGCGGAATCCGCGGATCTCGTAGGGGATCTGCCGGAACGCCGCCGCCAGAGCGCCGCGCTGGTGGAAGACGTTGGCGCGGAAACGCGCCAAACCCTTGATGCCGAACGAGAAGTCGAGCTCGAGGTTCTCTTCGAGTCTTTGTTTTTGCTTGTCGGTGAGAATCGAGTAGGCCAGTCGCTTGGTGTCGGACGGGTTCATCGGCGGGTCGTTCAGCGGTTGCAGTGCCCCGTCGATGCGGATCATGGGAGACGAGTTGGTCGTCAAGTGGAGGTCGGAGGCCCCTTGCTCCACCATGGCCTTCAGCATCGAGTTGAGAGAGAGCGAGCGCCATAGAAATCCTTTAAGTCTCTTCAAGAGAAGACATTGCGTCAGTTTATACCATCTATCGGAAGCGATAATCTGTGGTAAAGGTCACAGCTGAACGACGACCAAACGGCGTGCCGAGACTGCCGGCAAAAACCGCTCGCCCGTAAGTCGAGTCGTGGTGGTATTTTAGCCCTCGTGAGTGAAGCAACCAGCCTCCACGAAGAGGAGATACTCGGCAAAGCATACGACGCGCGTTTGATGCGTCGCTTGCTCGGCTATGTGGTTCCCTATCGGTGGACGGCCGTAGCCGCCATCGTTCTCATCGTCCTCTCTTCGCTGCTGCAACTGGTTGGGCCGCTGGCAACCGCGGTGGCGCTGGATCTCTTTATACGACCTTTCGCCGGAGAAGCAGAGACGCTGTCGGCAGTGAGTCGCTGGGTGGCCGACGAGATGGTGCGCAGGGGAATCGAGGTCGAGCCGGCGGTCGGTTTGGGGATCGTCTCGCTGATCTACCTCGGCTCTCTCTTGCTGACCTTCCTGGTCCTCTACTGGCAGGGCTACATCATGCAATTGATGGGTCAGAGGATCATGTTCGATCTGCGGCGAGACATCTTTGGCCGGCTGCAGCGCCTGCCGGTCGCCTACTTCGATCGCAACCCGATAGGCCGTTTGGTCACGCGGGTGACCAACGACGTGGACGCGCTGAACGAGCTCTTTACCGCCGGCATCGTCTCGATCTTTGGTGACGTGGTGCTGTTGGTGGGGATCGTCGCCGTGCTCTTCTGGCTCGACTGGCGTCTCGCCATCGTCACCTTTGCGATACTGCCGCTCCTCTTGCTGCTGACCTTTTGGTTCAAGACTCGCGCCCGACGCAGCTACCGGGAGGTGAGGGTGAGGCTGGCGCGGATCAACGCGTTTCTGCAGGAGCACATCACCGGCATGTCGGTGGTTCAGCTCTTCAATCGGGAGGAAGGAGCGCTCGACGACTTCTCTCGAGTCAACGATGCCCACCGACGCGCCAACATCCGGGCGATCTTCTACTACGCCGTCTACTATCCCGGTGTCGAGCTGATAACGGCGCTGGGTGTGGGCTTGATCCTCTGGTACGGGGGCAGCGGGGTAGTGGCGGGAGCGCTCTCCATCGGCGCACTGGTGGCTTTCCTGCAGTATGCCCAGCGCTTCTACCAGCCGCTCGCCGATCTGTCCGAGAAGTACAACATTCTGCAGGCCGCGATGGCCAGCTCGGAGCGCATCTTCCGCCTCATGGACTCACCGGTGGAGATCGCCTCACCCGCCGACGCCTACCGACCCGGGGAAGTCAGGGGAGCCATCGAGTTCCGCCAAGTCTCGTTCGGCTACAACGAGGACGAGCAGGTGCTCCACGACATCTCGTTCGCGGTGGCGCCCGGAGAAACGGTGGCTATTGTCGGGCATACCGGTGCCGGCAAGACGACACTCGCCAGTCTTCTCCAGCGGTTCTATGACCTCGACTCCGGATCGGTGATGGTCGACGGTGTCGATGTGCGCGAGTGGGACCTCGAGCTCCTTCGCGGTCCATCGGTCTGGTGCTCCAGGACGTCTTTCTCTTCTCCGGCACGGTAGCGGGCAACATCCGGCTCGGTGAGCAGACGATTGATGAAGAGCGGCTCCGCTGGGCGGCCGGGGAGGTGCACGCGCTGGAATTTATCGAGCGTCTGCCCGAGGGTTTCGAGACCGCGGTCCGCGAGCGTGGCGCCGGTCTCTCGGTGGGTCAGAAACAGCTCATCGCCTTTGCCCGGGCGCTGGCGTTCGATCCCAGAATCCTGATTCTGGACGAGGCTACGTCGTCGGTCGACACCGAGACCGAGCAGTGGATCCAGCTGGCGCTGGACCGGCTACTTGCCAACCGCACCAGCCTGGTCATCGCCCACCGGCTTTCAACGATCCAGAAGGCCGACCGGATCCTGGTGCTCCACAAGGGCCGGTTGCGAGAGCAGGGAACCCACCAGGAGCTCCTGGCCCTGCGCGGCATCTACTATCGTCTGTATCTGCTGCAGTATCGGGATCAACCGTCGGTGGATTCGGCCGTCGTCTCGGCGACCTCTTCACTCGAATCCTCTACCGACTCCACCTCACCCAGGATCGACATCAGCTGACCGGCCCGCTCGGCGGAGTCCTCGGCCGACGGATAGCTGTAGACCAGGGTCAGCAGTCGGTACTCCGACGGGTGGATGGTGTAGATCCAGATCTCTTCGATCACCCCGTCGCTGCCCTCGATGGCGCCACGAGCGGTGTAGGCCGGTCCGTGGGGGGTGGCGAGCTCCCGGTTACCGAAATACCGACCACCTTCCGTCTCCTCGAAGGCCGTCCTTCTCGCCTTGACCTCTTCGACGAGATTGATCGGCGAGCTCGACAACGGCCCGACCTCGAACCGGAGCAGACCGTCCGCCTCCCCCCCACCGGTGGTGAAGCGAAGAACGGTGTCCTGGTTGCTGTCGAGGACAAAGGGCGCGGGAACATCGGCGATGGCGATATTGAGAGCCGGGTTCTCCACCCGCGCGGGTGTCGCGACCTCGGACTCGGGGGATTGGCAGGCGCCGATGCCGAGACCGGCAAGAGCCAGTGCAACAAAAAGATAATGGCGAGTCTTCACGATCCGTCCTCCTTCGATGTTGGCAGGCCAGCTCAAGGCAGTGGGTCGACGACGCCGGCCACCCCGGGGCCCCGCGGGTCGGCCGCGGCCTCGTACTGGCCGTCGTGGAGTCGACGCACGGCATGGACCATGGCTGTCCGGTCCCAGACCTCGATCTGATGGCCCCACGCCTCCAGCTTCTTTCTGGTCTCGGGGCTCAGGGCATCGGCCTCGGCGCGGAGACGATCGGGAAGCCACTGGTGGTGGAGACGTGGCCGGTCGATGGCGGTCTGGAGCCCGTCGTCGTCCACCAGCAAATTGAGCAGCACCTGGAGGACGGCGGTGGGGATACGACCACCACCGCGGGCACCGAGAACAACGCTGGCGGAGCCACGCAGACCGAGTATCGGGGCCATCGACGAGAGCATCCGCTTGCCCGGGCCAACGGCGTTGGCCTCGCCTTGAACCAGCCCATACATGTTGGGGTGTCCGGGTGCGGTGGCAAAATCGTCCATTTGATTGTTGAGAAGGAACCCGAGCTCGGGTACGAGCAGACCACAGCCGTAGGCATCGTTGAGAGTGGTGGTCAGGGCCACCACATTTCCGTAGGCGTCAGCCACCGACAGATGGGTCGTGTCCGAGCTCTCCTGAAGGGTGGGTTGGGGTGAGCGGGCCACGTCTGCTGACGGTGTAGCTCGCTGGTCGCGAATCGTCGAGCGTCGGGACGCGAGCCAGTCGGGATCGAGAAGCGTCTTCGAGTCGGCCAGGGTGGTGGTCGGATCACCCAACAGATAGCGGTCGGCAAAGGACCGCCGCAGCACCTCGGCTAGCAAGTGGGCTCGTGCGGCGCCAAAGCGGGGGTGCGCTTTCCAATCGAGACTCTCCAACAGCGCCAGGGCTTGGGCCACGATGATGCCACCCGAGGCCGGCAGATCCATCGAGGCAAACCGCCACCCGAAGGCCTCGAAGGTGAGCGGCTGGCGCCAAACGGGGCGGTAGTCGGTGATATCGGAGGCCCGGAGGATGCCGCCGTACTTCCTCGATACCCGCTCGATGGCCTCGGCGGCGGCGCCCGTGGTCAACGCGGTCGGGCCGTGCTCGGCATAGCTCTCGAGGGTCGCGGCCAGCGCCGGCAGACGCATCCGGCTGCCTGCTTGCGGTGGCTCGCCACCGGGCAGCCAGACCGCCGCGGTCTCGGGATAGCGCTCGAGGCGCTTGCGGGAGTCGGCGACCGACAGCTGCAGCCGTCGGGAGACGACAAAGCCATCGTCGGCCAGCCTGCGAGCCGGATCCACCACTTCGCGCCAGGGAATGCTGCCAAAACGTTGGTGGAGGACGTAGAGCCCGGTGGGGGTGCCGGGAACACCGGCTGCCAGAGGACCTTCGCGCGATGCAGCGTCATCCGGACGACCGTCACTGTCCAGGTACATGTCTCGACGGGCGGCCGTCGGCGCCGTCTCCCGGAAGTCGAGGCTGGCGAGCTCCTTTCCCACCTTCACCACCGCAAAACCACCCCCGCCGAGGTTGCCTGCGTCCGGCTGCACCACGGCCAGGGCGAGGGCGGTGGCCACCGCCGCATCGACGGCGTTGCCTCCCGCCTGTAGGATCTCGAGTCCGGCTTCGGTGGCCGCTCTCTCCCCGGCGGCCACCGCACCGCCTCGACCCCGAGTGGCGGGGAAGGAAGCCGCGTGGGTACCGCTCTGGAGTGTGACGAGACCCAACAGGATCAGGAGGACTGCCGACCAGCGAAAAGCGGGTAATTCGCTCATTGCGGTAGTGGTTGGAGATGTCTGCTGAGCTGATGGTGTGGGTGCGGCTGACGGATCAGCTCAGATAGGCCTCCAGCAGCTGAGCCGCGATAGCCATGAAGTCGGTCTCGGTGACGATACCGACCAGACGCTGCCGGGCATCGACCACCGGCAGACAACTGATCTTGTGCTCCCTCATCGAACGAATAGCGTCGAGGGAGGAAGTCTCCGGGGTGACGGTGATCACATCGGTCTCCATGATGCTGCTCACCGGAACCGAGCCGGTGCCCTTGGTCACCATGTCCTCGGCCAGCAGCCGCAGCAGGGAGCGATAGGTGACCAGACCCACCAGACGGTGGAGGTTGTCTTCCACCGGCACGTGGCGGATGTGATGCCAGTTCATCACCGAGGCCACGATGTCCACCAGCTCGTCCTGATTGACGGTAAACAGATCGGTGGTCATCAGCTGCTCGATCCTGAGGAAGTGCTTCTTGCCTTCTCCTCCCTCTTCGACCCTGGCCAGCTCCCAGCGATGAACCGGGTCGCCCGATGCTTGCCGGCTGGCGGTGGCAGCCACCAGCGCGGTCAACCGTTCCGACCGGGTGCCGTCGGCCTTCATGCTGGCCATCGAGTCGATCTGCCATCGCGAGCCGGTTTGCAGCGACTCGACACGTTCCTGGATGACACCCAGATAACGATCGACGTCCGAGGAGTCGAAGGTCAGGGCTTCGAGACCCTCTCGTGCCATCGGTATCAGGGTTTCGAGAAGCAGCTGCTGAGCGGCAACGTTCTCCTGGCCCGGCCAGTTGAAGTGAGCGCCCAGACCCAGACGCGCGGCGGCGACGAAGTTCTCCCGCGCCACCTCGAAGTCCAGTGCCTGTGTGATGTCCTCGTAGGTCAGCGATACTCCCTTGAGGAGCCCGAACCAGAGCGCCGCGTTGGCCATCTCGTCCAGAGTAGTGGGGCCCGCCGGGAGGATCCGGTTCTCGATCCGCAGGTGGGGACGTCCTTCCGAGATTCCATAGCAGGGCCGGTTCCATCGATAGATCGTGCCGTTGTGGAGCCTGAGTGCCATCAGCGTCGGCGCCTTGCCCTCGTCGAGCGCCTCGAAGGGATCCTCTTTGATATCGGCGCTCATCAGGACGCGGAATCGGGAGATGTCCTCTTTGAAGATCTCGGTGATCGATTCCCTGACCCACTCCCTGCCAAAGCTCACCCGTGGGCTCTGATCCCGCAGGTGGCCGGTGGCGCCGCGCGTGTCGATCGATTGCTGGAACAGGGCGATTCGCGTCTCGCGCCAGAGCTGCCGGCCAAAGAGCAGCGGTGAGTTGGTGGCCGCCGCCAGCACCGGGGCGGCGATCGCCTGAGCCACGTTGTAGAGACGGACAAAGTTCTCGGCGTCGACCTGGAAGTGGACCTGAAAGCTGGTGTTGCAGGCCTCCAGCATGACGTTGTCGTGGGTGATGATGAGCTCGTCACGCCCCTTGATCCGAAACTGGTAGCGCTCTCCCCGCAAGCGGTTCATGGCGTCGTTGAGAGCGAAGTAGCGCGGTCTCGGGGTCATGTTCTCGAGGTTTAGGTCGGACTTCTCGAGCGTCGGCAGGATGCCGCTGAGCACCACTTCTGCTCCGACATCCTCGGCCGCTTTGCGCGCGCGGTCGACGAACTCGTTGAGCTGCTTCTCCATACGTCCGAGGGCACCGCTCTCCAGAGTGACCGGATCCAAGTTGCACTCCATGTTGAATTTGCCCAGCTCGGTGGTGAAGTGGGGGTCGTTGATTCGCTCGAGCACCTCGAGGGCCAGCGATGCGGGACGGCCGTCGGCGTCGACGAGAAACATCTCCTGCTCGGCGCCGATGCGGGTGACCTCCGATTCGAAGACACCGTCATCGAGCATCTTCTCGAAGGCCCGTAGGTCGGTCAGCAGCTTCTTGGAGAAGCTCCGCAGACCTTCGGCATCGTGGCTGTGCTGGATCGTCTGCTCGCCCATGATGGCGTGCTCGGACAGGGTTCGGCGGGCAGTCGCACCCGCATTGCGGCTGATTACGGGGGGATTGTAACTTACATCCCCCCGCCGATCAGTAAAAAAAGCGGACTACGCTGCTGCAGTGAGCTCTTTGACCTCGGAGACCAGGCCCTGGAGAACCTTTTTGGCGTCACCAAAGATCATCATCGTGTTGTCGTACTCGAAGAGCTCGTTCTTGATGCCGGCGAAACCGGGGCTGAGGCTGCGCTTGATCACCATCACCGTCTGTGCGTTCCACACTTCGAGCACCGGCATACCCGCGATCGGGCTGGCGGGGTCCTTTTCGGCCGCCGGGTTGACCACGTCGTTGGCACCAACGATGAGCACCGCGTCGGTGGTCTTGAACTCGGGGTTGATGGTGTCCATCTCGACGAGCTTTTCGTAGGGCACATCCGCTTCCGCCAGCAGCACGTTCATGTGCCCCGGCATCCGGCCGGCGACCGGGTGGATGGCGTAGGAGACCTTTGTGCCGCGCTTCTCCAGCAGATCGGCAAGCTCGCGAGCCGTGTGCTGAGCCTGGGCTACGGCCAGTCCATATCCCGGCACGATGATGACCGACTCCGCGCCCTCCAGCACCATGGCCGCCTCTTCCGGGCTGTAGGAACGGACGTTGGCGTACTCGCGTGAGCCGGCGTCGGCTCCTTCCTGACCAAAGCCGGAGAACAGGACGTTGCCCAGGGTGCGGTTCATGGCCACACACATGATCTGGGTGAGGATGAGGCCGGAAGCGCCGACCAGGGCACCGGAGATGATGAGCAGATTGTTGCCGAGCACGAATCCGGTCATCGATGCGGCCAGACCGGAGAGCGAGTTGAGAAAGGAGATGACGACGGGCATGTCGGCACCGCCGATGGGGATGACCATCAGCACACCGACGACCAGGCTGAGCCCGGCGACGACGAGGCAGACCATGCCGACCGTCTCGGGAACACCGGCGCCAAACGCCAGGTAGAGACCGGCCGCCGCGGTTCCTGCCAGCAGTAGCCCATTGACGACGTGCCGACCCGGGATGAGGATGGGAGAGCCCGTCATCATGCCCTTCAACTTGAGGAAGGCAATCAGGCTGCCGCTCAGGGTCACCGCTCCGATAAAGATCGAGAGAAAGGCCGTCAGAGCGGAGTCACCGCCCATGATCGAAGCGGGTGTGGCCACGTGGCCCGGCTCGACGACCTCGAGCCAGATGATCGAGGAGGCCACCAGCGCCGAGGCGCCGCCGCCAAAGCCGTTGAACAGTGCCACCATCTCGGGCATGGCGGTCATCTCGACTCTGAGGGCGGCTATGCCGCCGATCAACCCGCCAATGATCAGCCCGGCGATGATCCAGCGAAAATCCACCAACCCCAGATCCAGCAGGGTGGTGACGATGGCGATGAGCATCGCCAGAGCGGCAAGGGCGTTGCCCCGTTGGGCGGTGCGCACCCGGGTGAGTCCCTTGATGCCCAGGATGAACAGCACCGCCGACAGCAGATAGAGAACGGGGACGACGACCGAATCGAGAAACTGGGTCATGATTTGGCCTTCTTCTTGCCGAACATGGCGAGCATGCGGTTGGTCACCAGAAAGCCACCCACGACGTTGATGGTGGCGAAGATGATGGCGAACAAGCCCAGGATGTTGCTGGCGGTCACGTTGCCGGTGGTCGCGGCCGCCAGCGCCCCCACCAGGGTGATGCCGGAGATGGCGTTGGCACCCGACATCAGAGGTGTGTGCAACGTGGGTGGGATCTTGGTGATGATCTCGAAGCCGACAAAACTCGCCAGCACGAAGACATAGATTCCGACTAATAGTGCGCCCATCATGCGCTCACCCCCTGTAGCTGCTTGGCGGTGGGTTCGTGAACGATCTCGCCCGCGTGTGTCAGCAATGTTCCCTCGATGATCTCATCGCTGGTGTCGATCTCGATTTGACCGTCCTCTTTCAACAGCAGTTGAAAGAGAGCGAGCACGTTTCGCGAGTAGACGGTGCTGGCGTCGTGGGCGAGAGTCGCTGCCAGATTGGTCGGCCCCAAGATCATGACACCGTTGTGGTTGACCTCTTCGTCCGGCTTGCTGAACTCGCAGTTGCCGCCCTGTTCGGCCGCCAGATCGATGATCACCGAGCCGGGACGCATGGCATCCACCATGTCCGCGGTCACCAGGACGGGAGCCTTCTTGCCGGGAACCTGGGCGGTGGCGATGACGACATCGGCGGCGGCAACGTGCTGCTTGACGATCTCCCTTTGTTTGCGCAGGAAGTCCTCGCCCATCTCCTTGGCATACCCGCCAGCGCCTTCACCGCTCTCCTCCATGGGCAAATCGATAAAGCGGCCCCCGAGCGACTCCACCTGCTCTTTGACTGCCGGCCGGATGTCGGACACCTCGACAATCGCTCCCAGCCGCTTGGCCGTCGCCAGGGCCTGGAGACCGGCGACACCACCGCCCATGATGACCACGCGGGCTGGTGGAATGGTGCCGGCGGCTGTCATCAGCAATGGAAAATGCTTGCCCAGTCGGGCGGCGGCCAGCACCGCGGCTTTGTAGCCGGCGACGTTGGCCTGCGAGGACAGGGCATCCATGCTCTGGGCCCGAGTCACTCGCGGGATTAGCTCCATGGCGAGCGTGGTGACTCCCCGCTCCGCCAAGGTGCGGACCGTGTCCAGATTGGCGTAGGGAGCCATGAAGCCAAAGACTATTGCACCGTCCTTGAGCGTCTCAGCCTCAGGCTTGGCCAACTGATCGTTGAAACTCAGCGGCGAGACCTTCAGCACCACGTCGGCCTGGCCCCAGGCCTCTGCCGAATTGGTGATGATCTTGGCACCTACGTCTTCGTACTTTTTGTCGGGGAGGTTGGACGCGTCTCCGGCGCCCTTCTCGACCCAGACTTCGAGCCCGGCCTGGACCATTTTCTTGACCGTCTCTGGAGTTGCCGCGACGCGGGTCTCGCCCACGCTTCTCTCTTTACAAACGAATACTTTCGACATGGGGAGGGGTTCCGTCGGTTTGATGACGTTCTAAGTAGGAACGGCTGCACGAGCAGCCAGGGGAAATCCTCTTGCAAGCCGCGGACTATGTCAAGGGCTGCTATCCTCGGGTGATCGGCTGTGAAGAGTATGGCCACGCAAAATGGAAGTGAAAGGATCTTTTACGACGGTACATGCGGCCTCTGTCACCACGGTGTGCTCTTTGTTCTGCGGCACGACCGGGCCGGGGAGGTGAGCTTCAGGTACGCACCCCTGCAAGGGGAGACCTACAGGGCCGTGGTCGACTCGAAGGCCGACACCCGGCAACAGCTCGATACTCTTGTGGTGCAGACATTCGATGGAGATCTCCTCGGTCGCTCCGATGGCGTCATTCACGTCCTGCGGCGGATCGGCGGCGGGTGGGGTGGTGTGGCGGCGGCTCTGGGCCTCTGCCCGCGTCCCTTGCGCGACGGTGCCTACGACCTCGTCGCCCGCTGGCGGTCTCGGCTGGCTCGTCGGCCGGGAGCGCTCTGCCCCGTGGTACCGGCCTCCCTGGCAGATCGCTTCGATCCCTGAGGGCGACATCTAGTAACTCGCTCGAGCCATGGCACCCCGATTCATCACCTTCGAAGGTCTCGACGGCAGCGGCAAGTCGACGCATCTGCGTTGGGTGGCCCGGCGCCTGGACGAGCAGGGGATCGATCATCTCGTCACCCATGAGCCGGGCGGGACGGATCTCGGCGAGTCCATCAGAGAGGTCTTTCTCGATCCCAGATGGGGCGCTCTCGACGGTACGGTGGAAGCGATGTTGGTCTTCGCCAGCCGGCGTCAACACCTGCTGCAAGTAGTGGATCCGGCGTTGGCGGCCGGACGCCATGTCCTTTGTGACCGCTTTACCGATTCGACCTATGCCTACCAGGGTTTTGGCCGCGGCGTCGAGCTGGCGATCCTCGACGAGGTCGATCGGCTGGCGACCGGTGGCCGGCGCCCGGACCGGACCCTGCTGTTCGATGTGCCGGCCAAGGTCGCCCGCAACCGCGGCAATTCCCAAAGCCGGCGCCGCAGGAGCGCCGTCGATCGTCTCGACGCCGAGCAGCTTCAGTTTTACGAGCGGGTACGCGAGGGCTATCTGGAGCTGGTGCGTCGGGAGCCGGACCGCTTTCGGGTGGTGACCTCGTCGGGCAGCACC
>SBFI01000119.1 GCA_006227875.1 Acidobacteriota bacterium | reverse complement strand
TTTCTCGCCCCGGAGGAGATCGAGACCGACGCCGCCAGGAGCTATGTGGCCTTCGAGCCGCTGGGCGTCGTGCTGGCGGTGATGCCCTGGAACTTCCCCTACTGGCAGGTCTTCCGCTTTGCCGCCCCAGCTCTCGCGGCCGGCAATACCGGCCTGCTCAAACACGCCAGCAACGTCCAGGGCTGTGCGCTGGCCATCGAGGAGATCTTCCAAAGTGCCGGCTTTCCAATCGATGTCTTTCGTACCCTGGTCGTCGGCAGCTCACGGGTCGCGCCGATCATCGAAGATCCACGGGTCAAGGCGGTAACCCTGACCGGGAGCACCCCGGCCGGCAAAGCGGTCGCGGGGCAGGCAGGCTCGCTGTTGAAAAAGACCGTGCTGGAGCTCGGAGGGAGCGACCCCTATGTGCTGCTCGAGGACGCCGATCTGAATGTTGCGGTATCCGCCTGTGTGAGCGGCCGTCTGCTCAACACCGGCCAGAGCTGTATCGCCGCCAAGCGGTTTATCGTCCCCGAGAGTCTGCAGGCCGAGTTCGAGGAACGGTGCCGGACCGAGATGGAGTCGAAGGTCATGGGTGATCCCATGGACGAGACGACCGACGTCGGACCCCTGGCCCGTAGCGAGTTTCGCCAAGAACTCCACCGTCAGGTGAGAGACAGCCTCGACGCCGGCGCCCGCCTGTTGCTCGGCGGCGAGCAACCCGACGGCCCCGGCGCCTTCTATCCGCCGACCATCCTCACCGATGTTCGGAAGGGCATGCCGGCCTACGCCGAGGAGCTCTTTGGACCGGTGGCCGCCATCCTGCCGGTCGCCGACGAAGAGGAGGCCCTGCGGGTGGCCAACGACACCCCCTTTGGTCTCGGCGCCGCGGTCTTTACCCGCGACCGGGAGCGGGGCGAGGAGATAGCTCGTCACCGACTCGAGGCCGGCTCCTGCTTTGTCAACGCCTTTGTCAAGTCCGACCCCCGGCTCCCCTTTGGCGGCATCAAGGAGTCGGGCTACGGGCGTGAGCTGTCGCGCTTCGGCATCCGCGAGTTCGTCAACATCAAGACGGTGTATGTGGCTTGACGGCCACCACTTTTGCGCTGACGACGCTGGCGGCGACGGCGGCGAGATCGAAGGAGAGCTCCTCGGGGGAGGCGGCTCCGAGCTCGTCGAGCACCGCACGGGTCATCGGGTCGTCCAGAGAGAGCGCTTCGAGAGCTGGGCGCGACTCGGCGACTTCGACCTCTTCGAAACCGGCCTCGTGGACCGCCTGCAGGTAGTCGTCGAGCAGCGACGCACCGGCGAGACAACCGACATAGGCGGCGATGCTGTTGGCGACCCGCTCGGGCAGCGGTGCGGTGAGCACGATGTCGGAGACCGCCAGCCGGCCACCCGGCTTCAGCGCACGGAAGGCCTCGCGAAAGACCGCCGGCTTGTCGGGCGAGAGGTTGATCACACAGTTGGAGACGATGACGTCGACCTCGGCATCGGCGACCGGTAGCGACTCGATTTGGCCGAGACGAAAGTCGGTGTTGGTGACACCCGAGGCCACGGCGTTCTGCTCCGCCTTGGCCACCATCTCCGGGGTCATGTCGACACCGATGACCCTGCCCTCGGGGCCTACGGCCCGGGCGGCAATAAAGGCGTCGAAGCCGGCGCCCGAGCCCAGATCCAGAACCGTCTCACCCGGCTGGACTCGGGCGTGGGTCAGGGGCGCACCACAGCCCAGTCCCAGGTTGGCCCCCTCGGGTACCGCTTCGAGGTCCTCCGCGGAGTAGCCCATGCGCAGCGCGGATTCCTCTACCGAAGCACCGTCGCCACAGCTGCAGCTGCAGCAGCTCTCGTCGGCGCTCTCGGTCGCCGCGGTAACGCGTCCGGCGTAGGCCTTGCGCACCTCCTGGTGGATCTTCTCTTTGTCGAGTGTGGTCTGTTCGGTCATTGTCCTTTTCCTCTATCGGTTTGGCAGTTTTCGATCTTCTCGGATGTCTCGCAGCCCGGCGAGCAGCAGTCACTCACCGCTTTCACGACGAGCTCCAGGCTGTCGATGACTTGCTGGCGCCGGTCGGCGGGAATGCGCTCGAGGATGCCGTCGCAGCAGCGTCGGGAGCCGGCTTGGACCGTCCGCGCTCGCCGGGACCCCTCCGCGGTCAGGGCAACCTCGACCGCCCTGCCGTCATCGCGGGCCCGCCGCCGCTCCACCAATCCCTCGGCGACCAGCGGCTCGACCAGTCGGGTGGCCGTGCTCTGGGCCACACCCAGATCCTCGGCCAGGGCGCTCATCCGCCGATCTCCCCGCCGGGCCAGCACCCTGAGCACCACCGATCGGGAGAGCGGCACACCACAGCAGGCCGCCAG
This sequence comes from Acidobacteriota bacterium, assembly GCA_006227875.1. Lineage (GTDB taxonomy): Bacteria > Acidobacteriota > Thermoanaerobaculia > Multivoradales > JAHEKO01 > M0029. The sequence goes on along the minus strand of SBFI01000119.1, from coordinate 946 downwards.
CTCCTGGCGCTCGAGCAGCTGTAGTCGCCGCACCAGCTCGGTAGAGAGCCGGGTCAAACGATCGGCCTGTCGATTTACTTGCATAATACAAGTATATGGAAAAACCCGCCCTTGTCAAGGGGTAGTGCCAGGTATGGGTGACTTCGCCCGGCGGCCGCGGGCGGTGACTCGACGAGCCCCTAGTCCTCGTCCACGAGCAGACCGAGCAGATCGGAGGTGGAGACGATACCCACCGGCTTCTGGTCACGGACGACAAGTACCCGGTGAAGGTGGTCCTCGAGCATCAGCGACGCAACCTCCGAGACGGTGGCCTCTTCCGGCACCGATTGGATGTCGGGGGTCATGAGCTCGGCCACCGTGCTGCTGCCCGAGAACGACTCGGCGGCAATATCCACCACCGAGATGACACCGACGAGCTCGCCGTCGCTGTTTTTCACCGGTGCGCCCGTGATCTCGTGCTCGGTGAGGAATGCGGCCGCCTCCTCGACGGACATCTCCTCGGTCACCGTGAGGATTTCGGGATTCATCAGGTCTCCGGCCGTGATCGGTCGCATCGTCTCTAGACTCCAGTTGATCGAAGGGTCGGCGCCCCTAAGCATATCCGTTCGGGCCGCCGACGGCTCACCGGCGGAAAGGTACTCCCAAGTAGCTAGAATTACGGCTATGGATCCAGTCGTCGTTGCCGACGGCATCCGCGCGGAACTTGCCGCCTTTGGCACCGCCGAGCGGGCCGCCGGAGCGAAGAAATATCTCAAGAGCGACCTCGAGTTTCTCGGTGTCAGAATGCCGGACTGGCGACACGTGCTCAAGGGGTGGCTGAAGGACCGTCCGGAGCTCACCCGTCGTCAGCTCCTGGCTGTTGTCCGCGAGCTCTGGCGCCGGCCGGTCTTCGAGCTCCGCAGTTTCGGCGTCGGGCTCCTCGAGGAGGGGGTCGGGGTTTTGGCGC
>SBFI01000071.1 GCA_006227875.1 Acidobacteriota bacterium | reverse complement strand
GCTGATCCGCAACTACGTATGGGGGTGGGCGATCGAGTGGGTGTTCTTCATCGTCGAGATCGTCGCCGCGCTGGTCTACTACGCGACCTGGGACAAGATCTCGAAGAAGGCGCACGTGATGGTGGGCTGGGTCTACTTCGTGTCGGCTTACCTGTCGCTGGTCATCATCAACGGCATCATCACCTTCATGTTGACTCCGGGTGAGTGGCTGTCGACGCGCGCCTTCTGGGACGGGTTCTTCAACCCGACCTACTTCCCGTCGCTGCTGCTGCGCACCGGGATCGTCATCCTGATGGCGACCGCCTTCATGGTCTGGCCGGCCTTCAAGGCCGGGGACGAGGCCAGGCCACGACTCATGCGCTATCTCGGCTGGTGGATGTTCGCCGGCGTCTTCGTCTCTTACGCCGGCTACCGCTGGTGGGAGGGGGCGCTGCCGGAGACCATCCGCGCGCTGTTTCTGGGTAAGACACCGGCGCTGGTGGGGTTGGCCGACACCCGTCACTTACTGATGTGGGCCATCACCCTGGTGCTGCTGCTGACCGTGATCTTTCTGCTGGCGCGGCCAAAGGCGGCGCGGGCCATACCGATGTTGCTGCTCACTCTGGCCGCCTTCGCCTTCTTTGGCGGTTACGAGCGGCTGCGGGAGGGGACCCGCAAGCCCTTCCTCATCCACGACTACATGTTCTCGAACGGTGTGCGCGTGGACCAGATCGCCCAGCTCGGCGAGGAGGGGTTTCTCTCCACCGCCCGCTGGGCGGCCGCCGCGGCCACCGAGCCGGGTGTAGTCACCGGTCGCCAGATCTTTCGTGCCCAGTGCGCGGCCTGCCACACCCTGGGCGGCTATCTGGCGATCACCGACTATCTGCCCGAGGACCCCGACATGATCTACAGCGTGGTCTACACCCTTTACGACCAGGGGGAGGCGTTTACCGCACTTGCTCCGGGTGAGCCGGTCGACAAGGCCGAGCTCGACTACCCGTTCATGCCCCCCTTCGCGGGGACCGAGGAGGAGATGGAGGCGCTGGTCGAATACTTGGCCACCCTGGTGGTGCCGGCCGAGACGGTGGCACAGAAAGGAGGCATCTGATGGGTGCTGAGCTGGTTTCCTCGATGGACCCGTTCCCGATCCCGGGACCTGAGTGGCTGTTTCATGTTCTGCTCGTTTTCACCTTCTTTCTGCACGCCCTGTTCATGAACCTCACCCTGGGCGGCACCCTGATCGCGGCCGTTGCGCAGGTGGTCTCCGGAGGCCGGGGCGACGACTATCGGGCGATCCTGGCCGGGCGGTTGATGGCGGTCAACGGTATCGGCATCTCGCTGACCATCACCACCGGCATCGCGCCGCTGCTTTTTGTCCAGGTGATCTACCAGCAGTATTTCTACACCGCCACCATCCTCATCGCCCCGATCTGGATGCTCTTTCTGCTGATGCTGATGATCGGCTACTACGCCGCCTATCTCTACAAGTTCAAGGGCACCCCGGCCAAGGGCTCCGGGGGCACCGGATGGCTGGTGGTGGCGGCGGCGATGTTCTTGGCTATAGCCATGGTGCACGTGGCGGTCCATCTCATCCACGCGCAGCCGGGCAAATGGGCAGCCATCGCCGAGAGCCCGTGGGCGATCCTGGGTGATCCGTCCTACTGGCCGCGCTTGCTCCACTTCGTGCTCGCCGGTCTCGGTTTCAGCGGCCTGGTGGTGGCCTGGTGGGCGGCCAGGCAGGCCGGCAGGGGCGAAGCGGTCGAGCTCAACACCAAGATCGCAAGCTACGGCTGGAAGTGGGCGCTGTGGACAACGGTCCTCCAGGTGGCCGACGGCTTCCTGCTCCTCTTTGTGCTGCCGCGGCCGGTGCTCGTCGGTCTGATGAAGGGTGGGGCGGCGACGATGATCCCGCTGACGCTGTCGATCGTGTTGGCCCTGGGGCTGCTGATGATGCTCTCCAGGGTGACCAACCCGGTGGAGAAGATGGGCACGGTGACCGGCACCCTGGGGGGCATGGTGATGACCATCGCCATCATGTCGATCACCCGTCATCAGGTGCGGGCGCTCTATCTCGAGCCGGTGGCCTCCGGGTTCGAGCTTGAGACGGCACCCCAGTGGGGCAACTTCATTCTCTTTGCCCTGCTGCTGCTGGCCGGTCTGTGGGTCGTCTACGCCATGGTGAAAAAGGTTCTGACCAGCCCGGCGACGGGTGAAGAGGCGGCCTGACGGGTAGGCCGGCCCTACCTTTTGGGATAGTGCCGCGGTCCGCCCCATAGGACGTTGCCGGGGCGGACCGTTCCTGCGACCCTAGACGCGGAGAGGGAGGGTGGGTGGAGATTGTCCGGCCCTGCATGCCGCAGGGTCGGGCCCTTCTGAGGAGGGGGTCGGGGATGTCACAGCCGCTGGGGATGAGAGGGTCGAGGGAGTTCTGGCCCGGAGCCGGTTGTGATCCGGGCAACCGATTTGCGGCCTCGTGCCGCCGAGCTGTGGTCGGAGCAGTGGCCGCAGCTCTTTTTTTCTTTCTGCTCTCGCCGCTGACCGCCCAGACCGACCTCTGCCTCGAATGCCACGAAGTGGATGTCGATCGGTTCGCCGAGTCGGTGCACGGCTTTTTGGAGTGCGCCGAGTGCCATCAGGGCGCCGATGACATGGAGATCCATCCCGACGAGGCACCGGTCACCGACTGCACGGCCTGCCACGAGGACGCGGCCGAGGAGTTCGAGGCGAGCATCCACGGTCAAGTAAGGGCTGAAGGTCGATGGGAAGATGGTTGCACGACCTGCCATGGAGACATCCATGACTTGAGGCCGCAGGACGATCCGGAGTCGCCGGTGCATCCGATGCGCCTGCCCGAGACCTGCGGCGTCTGCCACGCGAGATCGGACCTGACCGAAGAACTCGCCATTCGACTAGTGCAGCCGTTGGCGGCCTATACCGACAGCGTCCACGCGCGGGCCGTCCGCGAAGGAGTCGAAGCCGCAACCTGTACCGATTGCCACGGGAGCCATCACATCCTGCCGTCGGCGGATCCCAGCTCTACGGTCTACCACCTTCGGGTCTCCAAGACTTGTGGTGAGTGTCACGCCGAAATCGCCGAGACCTACGACACGAGCATCCACGGCCAAGCGTCTGCCCATGGGGTCAGGGAGTCACCGGTCTGTACCGATTGTCATGGCGAGCACCGGATTCTCTCTCACCTCGAGCGCGGCTCTCCGGTCTTTGCCAGCAACGTTCCCGAGATGACCTGTGGGCGGTGTCACGGCGACCTGCGGCTGGCGGAGAAGTTCGGCATGGCCGCCGATAAGGTGACGGCCTACGAAGACAGTTTTCACGGTCTGGCATCACGATCTGGTGTGGCGACGGTGGCGAACTGTGCCTCTTGCCACGGGGTTCACGACATTCTCCCATCGACCGATCCAAGATCCTCTATCCACGAAGAAAACCTCGCCGCGACATGTGGTCACTGCCATCCAGGAGCCGGCACTGCGTTCGCCATTGGTCCGGTTCACATCGACTACACCGAGCCCGAACATGCCGCCGTCTACTTTGTGCGCCTCATCTATATCTGGCTGATTGTGCTCACCATAGGCGGTATGGTGCTGCATAACCTGCTGGATTTCGCGCGCAAGGCCAGCAAGCCACTCATGCGGCCGCTGCTGCCGGTTAGCGGTGCTCGAGAGCGGATGTCACCCTTGTTTCGAATTGCCCACGGCCTTCTGGCCGTCACCTTCATGATCCTGGTCTACACCGGCTTCGCCTTGAAGTATCCCGAGGCCTGGTGGGCGGCGCCGTTGCTTCAATGGGAGAGTGACTATGGTGTGCGCGGTTGGATTCATCGGCTGGCGGCGGTGGGAATGCTGCTGGCGGGCCTGATTCACCTGGTCCACTTGGCGGTGGATCGCCGGGCGCGTGAATGCATTGTCCAGATGTTGCCCGGCCGTGAAGACCTGCACGAGCTCAGAGAAAAGTTCGCCTTCTTATTCGGTCGCCAACCCTACCCGCCAAAGGCGCCCTGGATCGGCTACCCGGAGAAGATGGAGTACCTGGCGGTCATCTGGGGGACGCTGGTCATGGCGGTCACCGGCTTTATTCTCTGGTTTCAGGACCTGGTGCTGCGCTGGCTGCCGACCTGGGTCACCGATGTGGCGACGGTCATTCACTTCTACGAGGCGGTCCTGGCCAGTCTTGCCATCCTGGTATGGCACTTCTACGCTGTGATCTTCGATCCCGTGGTCTATCCCATGGACACAGCCTGGTTGACCGGTCGCTCGGCGCCGGGTCGGGAGCTCGAACGCCAGGGTCCAGCTCAGAGTCAATTGAAGAAGAATTCTGCTGAAGAGCCGTCGAGCGATGAATACTGAGATCCCGGGTTTGCAGAGGATAGGATAGCCGGAGGTTCAGGAGGAGGGCTTCAAAGTTGTCAGAGGATTCGGTAGAGAAGCGGCTCGATGAGATTTCGCCTCGTCGGCGAAAGCTCCTCACATGGCTCACAGGAGGGTTTCTTTCCCTCTGGGGTCTGGGATTCGCCTGGGTAGTGGCGGCCTTTGTCAAACCTCCCCGGTCGCCACGCAGCTTGGCCGAGAGGGTGCTCAAGATTGGACCGATCGATTCCTTGCCGATCGGAAAGGCACAACTGGTGCGCCACGGACGGGATCCGATCTTCGTGATTCGGACCGACGAGGAGACGATGGTCGGTCTCTCGGGAGTCTGTAGTCATCTGCACTGTGTGCTCAACTGGGACGATCAGCAGCAGGTCCTGGACTGCCCGTGTCATGAAGGCGCGTTCGATGTCAACGGTAATGTCCTCAAAGGTCCGCCTCCGAGACCGTTGAAGAGATTCAGGGTCGAGACACGGCTCGGGCAGATCTACGTACACCTCTGAGAGCGGATGAGAGCCTTATGAGCCGAGACAAATCGCGGATTCTGGATTGGTTCTCCCGTCGATTGAACCTGACCGAGATCTTCTCTCTGTTGACCAGCTACGGCCTGTTCTACGCCGAGCTGGATACGCGAAAACACCTTCGCGAAGCGCTCGACGAGGCCCTCGAACGACCGGTGGTCTCCTACGGCCGCTGGCCAAGAGTACTGGGTCTGATCGTGGTCGTCCTCATCGCGCTCGAGATCCTCACCGGGGCGCTGCTCGGTCTCTACTTCCTGCCTACGCCACAGACGGCTCACGCCAGCCTGGGAACGATCCTGCGTGACGTGAACTTCGGGTGGTTCGTCCACCAGATCCACTTCTGGGGCGCGCAGCTGCTGATTGCCGTCCTCATCGTGCGCATCCTGCGTTTCTTTATCCAGGGCGTCTACCGGCCTCCCCGAGAGCTGGTGTGGGTGTTTGCCGCCCTCTTGTTGTTGGTCTGTTTCCACCTGGATCTGACCGGCAGGGCCCTACCTCTGACCGAGACCGCCTACTGGTCCAGTGTCAGGGCTCTCGAGGTGGTGAAGGCAGTGCCGGTCTACGGCGCCTTCATGATCTTCTTGACCGGTGGCGGGGAGCTGTTTGTCACCGACCTGACGCTCCTGCGCTTTTACGTTCTTCATGTGGCTCTGTTCCCGGCACTTGCCGTGACTCTCATCTACCTTCACTTTTCGACCATTCGGCGCATTGGGCTGACAGAGGGCGCGGGCGATAAAAAGAGGGTTGGTAGGGCGGCGCTCCGCAATCACCTGGTCAATCTGGCCATCATCCTGACGATCCTGTTCGCCTTCCTGGTAACCCTCGCCGTGCTGACGCCTCTTCCCTTCCAGCGCGAGGCCGACCCTTATGCCACGGTTCCGGGAGTAGGCCCCCCCTGGTACCTCCTGGCGCCCTTTGGCTTCTTGGAGCTCACCTCCGGTGTCTTGCCCCAGTGGTTGGCGGGTCTGGTGCTCTTCCTGGCCTTCTCGGCCTTCCTGGTCTTGCCCTTTCTGGATCGGTTCAGAGTGGATACACGCCGGCGCTGGGTGGTTCCAGCCATCGCGATCGCGGTCGTGGTGGCCTGGGTGGTGCTGACGATCTACGGGGCGAGGGTGGCATGATGACTCGGAACCAAGCCTGGTATGTCGTTCTGCTGGTGGCCCTGCTGATGACGGTGCCTGAAGGAGTAGTCGCGGCCGAGCAATGTGGTGTCTGCCATCCCGAATCCCGGGTCGCCTTTGCGGAGAGTATTCACGCGCTGGAGCAGGTCACCTGCACCAGCTGTCATGGCGGTGACGCCGCCACTCAGGATGTCGAGCGGGCTCACCGGGGAAGTTTCAGGAGCTTGCGGGATCGTCTGGCGACGCCCGCGATATGCGCCGCCTGCCACTCCGATCTGAAGCAGATGAGCGCCTACAACCTGCCCGTAGACCAGTATGCCGTCTACCAGACATCGCAACACGGCATGGCGGTTGCCGGTGGGGATCCACGGGCGGCGGTCTGTATCGATTGCCATGGCTCGCACGAGATTCACGCGGCCGACGACCCGAGAAGCTCGGTGGCCGCCCGCAACCTCCCCGGCACTTGTGCGGTGTGCCACTCCGACGAGGAGCTGATGGGGCACTATGGCCTCGATTCCGGCGTCGTCGCAGACTACGAGGCCGGGATCCACGGCCAGTCGTTGCTGGTAGCCGGCAACCTGGCGGCGCCCAACTGTACGAGCTGCCATGGAGTCCATGGGGCGACGCCTCCGGGGGTTGGTGATATCGACAAGGTGTGCGGCGCTTGCCACGTGCAGACGCGGCGGGCGTTTCTCGACGGGGCTCACTACCAGGGCATGACGGAGGCGGGTATCCCGGAGTGTGAGTCCTGTCATTCCAACCATGCCATTCAGCGCCGCGACGTGGACAGCATCGATACCCTCTGCGCCGACTGTCATGGCGATGGCTCGGACCAGGTACTCCTCGGCAACAAGATACACACGTTGATCGAGGCCGCAGCGGCCGAGGTCGACAAGGCCGAGAACCTGGCCCTGGAGGGCCAGCGAGCGGCGTTGGATGTCGAGGACCACCTCGGCCGCATCGAAGAGGCGCGGACCTATCTGACCGAGGCCCTGCCGCTGGCCCATGCGGTGTCTCTCGAGCCGGTGGAGCAGGTCACCAGAAGGGCCAGATCGATCGGGGAAGAGGTCCAGCACGAGATCTACGCCAAGTTGGACCGGACCGAGGCGCATATCGGCTTGGTGGTCTTCTGGTTCTACGTCTTCATGACCCTGGTCATTCTGTTCATGCTCAAACGGCGGATGAGCTCTGGCGGCGAGGTGACATGAAGAGACTCGGTCGCTTTACCCTGGCCGGCTACGCCATCGGCCTGCTCGTGGGTGTGGGTCTCATCCTGGCCTACGGTGCCATGGAGATGAGCGGCAAGCCGGCCTTTTGCGGCAGTTGCCATGTCATGGCTCCCTACTACGATTCGTGGGTCAACTCCAGCCATGCCAGCATCAAGTGCGTCGATTGTCACATCGCACCGGGAATTACCGCCGAGTTCGAGAAGAAGTACGAGGCAATGGCCATGGTGGCCCGTTACTTCACCGGCACGTATGGCACCAGACCGTGGGCGGAGATCGACGATGCCGCGTGCCTCGAGTGCCATCAGCGGCGGCTGCTCGTGGGTCGAGAGGTCTTTGGCGACATCCTCTTCGATCACGGCCCGCACCTGACCGAGATGCGCCGCGGCAAGAGACTCCGTTGCACCTCATGTCACTCCCAGATCGTCCAGGGGAGCCACATTGCGGTGACTCAGACGACCTGCACTCTGTGTCACTTCAAGGGTCAGGCGCCAGGGGAGGGAACGGCGCGCTGCACCCTCTGTCATCAGGTACCCGACAGGATCGTGGACGCGGGAGGTTTGGCCTTCAACCACGGTGACGTGTCCCGTTTTGGCATGGAGTGCGAGGCCTGCCACACGCCACCGGGCCCGGGGGCAGGAGGGGTTCCCCGCGAGCGGTGTGTGACCTGCCACAGCGATCCGCGGCGGCTGGCCGAGTTCGAGAATGGGGACTTCCTCCACCAGACCCACGTCACCGATCACAAGGTGGAGTGTACCCACTGTCATCTGGAGATCGAGCACGTGGTGCCGCGGCATCTGGAGGCAGCCCAGTCGGAGTGCGCGGTCTGTCATGGCGGCGGACACTCACCGCAACGGGACCTCTACGCCGGGCTCGCCGGCAAAGGGGTCGCGCCCATGCCCGATGTCATGTACCTGGCGGGGGTGCGCTGCGAGGGCTGCCATCTGGACCAGGGCCATGGTGAGACCCGCAGCGCCGGCGAGGTCTCCTGCATGAGCTGTCACGGGCCGAAGTACCGGGCGGTCTATCAGGGTTGGCAGCAGACGGTCGGCAGCCGGACCGCAGCGCTCAGGCGTCAGGTCGACGCCACGGCCCGCCGACTGGGGAGGAGTCCCTCCGTTGTCTTTGCCGATGCCAGATCCAACCTCGAGCTGGTGGAGAAGGGGAAGGGTATCCACAACGTCCGCTATAGTCTGGCGCTGCTCGACGCCGCCCATGGTCAGCTCAACGAGGCACGGCGCGAGCAAGGGCTGGGGGAATTATCTCCGCCCTGGCCGACGGTGCCGTTCGAGTCCGAGTGTTTGAGCTGTCATGCCGGAGCCGAAGCGACGAGCGCCAGCGCCTTTGGTCGCGTGTTTCCCCATGAGCCCCACGTCGTGGGGCGCGGGATCGAGTGCACCGAGTGCCACTCGACCCACGAGGAACGGGAGACGACGGGTGTGCCCGCGCTCGAGCTCGAGGCCTCGTCCTGCAATGCTTGCCACCACGCTGAGGCCAAGGCGGACACGTGCGTCGGCTGCCACGGTGGCGTGCTGCGGCAGATGGTCGACAGTGAGCTGGGCGACTTCGACCACTCAATGCACGTCGAGGACATGGGACTCGCCTGTACCGCCTGTCACGGCGAGGCGCCACCTTTCAGCCGCTCACCCGATTTGGATGCTTGTTCAGACTGTCACTGAGGGAAATTAGGGACACGTACCGATTCCTTCCACTGCCCCCAAGTATCCACTCTTGGTGGCAGGAATCGGTACGTGTCCCTAATTTCCCGGGGG
>SBFI01000200.1 GCA_006227875.1 Acidobacteriota bacterium | reverse complement strand
TGCTCTCCGCTTTAGGGTGCTCGGATTCGCTCTAACCAGGCAAGTCGCTCAACTCAGAAGCCTCCAGGCACCCCACAACTTAGCGCGGTGGTGGGACCTAGAAAGCCAACTTCCTATTCGGCGAGTCGAGCCCCTCTTCTTCTACCCTCGCTGAGCGGGGGAGCCCCAGGTCAGCAGGTCGAGTGAATCAAGGCTCCGACGGCGGCCTGGGAGGCGAGCTGGTTGTAGAGCTCCACGGCCGGCTTGGTCTTGAGGACCGTCACCTCCACGCCGAGATCTTCCAGAGCCCGGCAGGTCTCCGGCGGTACCTTCAGCTGTCCGAGCTGGCCTCGCGAGAGGATGATCACGTGGGCACCCCGGTCGAGAAGCTCCTGGACGTCCGCGAGCTGAATCCCCGGCGAGTGACGAGTCCCGGTCTCGTTCCAGTCCCACTCGCGGGCCCCACCCGGAAAGAGTTTGGCGTCCTTGAAGCGCAATCCACCTTCGACCTCTACCGAGCCCCAGCGCAGCGCGTCGATCCGGGGGGAAGGCGCAGGCATCACCGCTCACCTCGGCTCATAGGAGCATCCTACCGCCGAGCCTCAACCCAGGGGCTGGCCGGCGTCGACCTTGCGTTTGGCTTCGAGGAACTCCGCCTGGCAGGCGTCGTAGGCGGCTTGGGCCTCCGCTGCACCCGGCCGGCCTCTGAGACTCTCGAACGGCTTCTCATCGAAAACGCCGGGGGCGCAGTAGCCGGCCTTGGCCAGGCTCGGCATGAGCTTCAACGCCTCATCCCCGTATCCGCACAAGGTCATGATGGCCAGCGAGTGATGGGCCTGCTCGGGATCGGGAGTGGTGCTGGCGAAGTTGATGGCGTTTGCGAGGGCCACTCGGGTCGCTTCCGGGTCGGAGTCGGCCAGGCAGAGGGCAAGGAGATTGTTATCCCGATAGTCGGGATTCTCGCCGAGCAGTTGCGCGGCCTCCTCCAGATTGCCGGAGTAGTAGTTGAGAGATCCTCCGTGCTGATTGGCCCAATTCGAGTCGGGATCGAGGGCCAGAAAGTCCCGGGCGCGGTCGAAGTCGCCAAGCCGATAGAAGGTGATGACACAGGAGCGCAGAGAGATATCCGTGGGGCTCAGCCTGAGGGCCTGGTTGCACTCCCGCGCAGCTTCGTCGAGCCGACCAGCGTAGCGATAGACGTAGCTCACCATGAAATGGGCTTGGGCGCGATCGGGATTCCTCTCCAGGGTACGGTTGGCGATCTGGTACGCCTGGCCGAGATCTCCCCGCTCGATGTAGCGCAGCGTCAGCTGGCGGGAGGCCTCCAGATTGTCGGGATTGAGCTCGAACGCCCGTCGCGCGGCCTCTCCGGCCTGTTCTAGAGCAGCCAACCTTTCTTCGGGGGGACGACCCCCGTAGTAGCCCTCGTAACCATACCGCGTCGAGAGAGCGGCCCAGGCGGAGGCGAATTCGGGATCGAGCTCCACGGCTCGCTCGAGGGCCTCGATGGCGCGACGGTTGGGTTCGGGATCCCGCGAGATGGCCAAGCTCTCGAGATAGAGCCGATAGGCCTCGGGATCGCTGGGTGCGGAGACGGTGACCTCGTCGGTAGTGCCGCCGAGCGCGGGCAGCAGCTCCTGGCGAACTGTCGTTGCCACCTGCTCGCGCAAGGCCAGCGGATCACCGGTCTCGACGCTCAGCCGCTGGCGCCAGATCAAGCTGTTGGCCTCCACGTCGATGGCTTCGAGCGTCACCTGCAGCCTTTCTCCCTCCACGGCGTACTGGCCGGTGACAATGCTCGTCGCCCGCACCTCGCGGCCGGCCGCCTGCGGATCGGTAGCGGGATCCTGATACTTGCGTGTCAACGAGAACGGTCGCACCTCGAGACCTTGCCCGTACGCGAGCGTGGTTGTGACCTCGTCGGGCACCGCCAGCGCCAGGTAGTTGAGCTCGGTCCGGCCGCTCAGGTTCGAGAAGGGCAACACCGCTACGGCGCCTCCGGGGCCGATCTGGGTAGCAGGAGTCTCCGGGCTAGACCGGCCGCGCCAGGCGAAGAACCCGGCCACCGCCGCGATCACCACCAGCAGGCTCGCCACCAGCGGCCACCAATTGCGTCTCGGTGCCGGCTCGGGGGCCGCCATGATCTCACCACTGGCCAGCACATCACGCGAATCGGTCTCGCGCTTCAAGGCCTGGAGCTCGTTGCGCACGTCCTTGACGGTCTGGAACCGCAGCTCGGGGTCCTTCTCGAGGCAACGGCTGACGACGCGCCCCAGATGGTGGGGCAGATCCAAGCGCACGGTGGCGATGCTGCTCGGGGTGTCGCGACCGATCGCCATGATCAGCGACGCTGAGCTGTCGCCCTGAAAGGGCCTCTGGCCGGTCGCCATCTCGTAGAGCATCACGCCCATCGAGAAGACATCCGAGCGGCCGTCGAGCTCCTTGCCCTCCAGCTGCTCGGGCGACATGTACGGCATGGTGCCCAGGACGTTGCCCTCCCCGGTGAGCGGCTCGGTCGGCATCTCGGTAGCCATGGTCGTCATTGCCTCGCCGCGGAGCTTCGCCAGCCCGAAGTCCAACACCTTGATCTGGCCCCGCTCGGACACCATGACGTTGCCGGGTTTGAGATCTCGGTGGATGATGCCCTTCTCATGGGCCGTGGCCAGCGCGTCGGCCAGCGGAATCGCCACATTGAAGATGCGCTCCAGCGGCATGCCGCCGGGCGGGATCAGCTCTGCAAGTGGCTGGCCCTGAACCAGCTGCATCGTGATGAAGTGGACCGCAAGAGGTGCCTGTCCCTCTGTTTCGGTGACGGCGCCGCTTTCGACCGAATGGATCGTAACGATATTGGGGTGGTCGAGGACCGCCAAAGTCTTGGCCTCGCGTTGGAACCGCTCTAGCCGCTCCTGGCTTGCCGCAAGGTCCGGTGGCAGCACTTTGAGCGCTACCTGACGGCCCAAAGTGGTGTCTTCAGCCAGATACACCACCCCCATGCCGCCTTCACCGAGCTTGTCGACGATCTTGTAGTGGCCGAGAGTCTGGCCGATCATGCGCTCACCAAGGCGGCAATTCTACCGCGGACGGCGATAGACACTGTAGGGGGTGAATCTGGAGAATCGGAGGCAGCCGAGAGCAGAGCCGGACAGGCCCAGCGGGCTCAGGTGTAGAATCAGTTGCTCTTCGCTGAAGGTGAGTCGAACAGGAGGAAGCGTGGTTTGATCGGTCAGACTATCTCTCATTATCGGATCCTCGAAAGGCTGGGCGAGGGTGGCATGGGCGAGGTCTATCTCGCCGAGGACACGGAGCTGCGCCGCAAGGT
>SBFI01000393.1 GCA_006227875.1 Acidobacteriota bacterium | reverse complement strand
TCCATGACCAGATACGGCTGGCCATCGGACTCCCCGATGTCGTAGATCGTGCAGATATGGGGGTGGTTGAGGACCGAAGCGGCCCGCGCCTCGCGCTGGAAGCGCTCCAGACGGTCGGGATCGCCGGCGAGCTCCTCCGGCAGCACCTTGATCGCCACCGGCCTCCCCAACCGGGTGTCCTCGGCCTTGTACACCACACCCATCCCACCCCCGCCGATGCGCTCGGTTATGCGGTAGTGAGAGATAGTCTCGCCGATCATGGAAGACCCATGTGTTTCGCCAGAACTCGTACGGATTCGTTCAAGTCTACCCGATTGGATCCGGGCCGATCACGAAGTCTTGTTCGTCGAGTCTTCCGGATACAGCTTCTCGAACTCTGGGTCGCCGTGGAGGAGCGCGAGGTCGGGGTCGCGGCGTACCCAGTCGGGGTCCCGGAAACCGGCCTCCCACGCCCTGGCGAGCGCGGCCATCCCTTCGGCCTTCTTACCCATCACGCAGAAGACACAGGCCGCGTTGTAATGCACGTTGGCGTCGTTTGGCCGGAGCACCATGGCGAGGTCGGCTTCCCGCGTCGCTTCGTCGACCCGCTCGTCGGCAGCGTAGCTCCCGGCCAGCAGGACGCGGGCACGGGCATCCTCGGGCACCTGGTGCAGGTGGGCCTCGAAGGCCTCAATCGAGCGCTGACGAACTTTCTTCAGGGCGTCCTGCTTGCCGAGCGCACCGAGCGCATTCTGGATCGGCACATAGACGTTGTAGTCCGCTCCGCTCGCCTCGATCGCCGCCTCGGCCACCGACGCAACCTCCTGGTACCGACCGGAGGAGAAGAGCGCACGCAGTAGGAGGTAGTAGGCACTCTCCGTGTCCCGCTTGCGCTCGACCACCGAGCGCACGATGCGAAGGGTCTCGTCGTAGTCGCCGCTCGCGTAGAGGATCCAGGCCTGCGCCACCTTGGCCTCGGAGAGGTCCGGTTGGATGGCGATCGCCTTCTCCGCGGCTTCGCGAGCCCGCTCGAGCCAGGAAGCCTCAGGCTCGAAGTTGTAGTGGTAGACGGCGCAGACGTTCGCCATCGCGGCGTAGGCCAGCGCAAAGGTCGGGTCCTGGGCCACCGCATTCTCGAACAGCTGCAGCGCGAACTCGAGGTCCTGCCGCACCATGCGCCGAGCGTAGCTGCGGCCGCGGAGGTACAGGTCGTAGGCCTGGGCGTTTTCGGTCGGCTTGGCCGCGATCGCTTCCTGCTCCTGGGGGCTAAGCGTGACACGCAGCGCCCCGGCGATCTTTCGGGCGATCTCGTCCTGCACCTCGAAGACGTCCGCCATCTCCCGGTCGTAGCGCTCGGACCACAGCAGCGCGTCCGACTCCACATCCACGAGCTGGGCGCTGATACGCAGGCGGCTGCCGGCGCGGCGGATGCTGCCGGCGAGGACGGAAGTGGCCCTGAGCTGCTGTCCGACTTGGGCGGTAGCCACCGGCTTGTCCCGGTAGGGAAGCACCGCCGGCCGGGACAGGACCTTTAGTCCCTGGATCTTGGACAGCTCGGTGATGATGTCCTCGGTCACCCCGTCGCGCAGGTACTCGTCATCCTTCTGTCCGGACAGGTTTTCGAAATAGAGGACGGCGACCGACCGCTCGGCGGCCTTGTGCGGGCCGCTGGGTGCCGCGCCGGGCTCGGTGGCGCGCTGGCTGCCCGAGTCGATCTTCCGCTTGAGCCTCAGTAGATCCGTCTTGAGCTCGGTCGCGCTCTGATATCTCAAGGTACGGTCTTTTTCGAGAGCCTTCTCGAACAGGCGGCCAAGCTCGGCCGGCAAGGTGGAGTTCAGCTCGTCCAACGGGAGAGGTTCGCGGTTCAGGATCGCGTCGAAGACGACGGCCTCGGTGTCGCCCTGGAACGGTAGCCTACCCGTTGCCATCTGATAGAGGACGGTCCCCAGGGAGAAGAGGTCCGTACGCGCGTCTGTGATCTGGCCCCGGGCCTGCTCGGGCGACATGTACGACACCGTACCCATTGTGCTGCCGGCGGTCGTCAGCTCGATGGGCTGTAGCGCGGTCGGCGCTTCCGAGAGCTCACCCCCCGCCGGGCGCGCCCGCTCGATCTTGGCCAGCCCGAAGTCCAGAACCTTGGCCTGGCCCCGGGGGCTCACAAAGATGTTCGCGGGCTTGAGGTCACGGTGCACGATCCCCTTCGCGTGTGCCGACTCCAGTGCGTCCGCAATCTGGGTTCCGAGGTCCAGCAGCTCGGCGAGCTCTAGAGGTCCACGCCCTATCCGCTGCGCCAGGGTCTCCCCCTCCAGCAGCTCCATGGCGATGAAGTGCTGCCCCTTGTGCTGGTCGATCGCGTAAACCGTGCAGATCCCGGCGTGGTTGAGGGCGGAAGCGGCACGCGCTTCACGCTGGAAGCGCTCGAGGGACGCTGCGTCCTGGGCCAGCTCCGCCGGCAGGAACTTGAGGGCCACGTGCCGTCCGAGATTGGTGTCCTCGGCCTCGTAGACGACCCCCATGCCCCCGCTACCCAGCTTTTGCGTGATCCGGTAGTGGGAAACACTCTCTCCGATCATGGTCGCATCTCCTGCTCAAGTCATCGAAGGGTAGGGCATTCTAGCGCGGGTCAGCGGTAGAGCGCTCTGCACGCGCCGTGATGCCCGGGTGCAAGCCGTCGGTGTCCGGATGCACTAACAAATCGGGGACGGCAAATCGACCCCCGCACCGGTGACAACAGAACCGCCCCCGACCAGACCCTGAGCGCCGAATCGGCCTGATCGGACCCCTAGCAGGCCCGCCACTCTCTGATCTGAGGCTGGCCGCTAAACTTGGAGGCCTCCAGGGACCCTACACCCCAGCGTGGTGGCGGGACCCGACATGGCAAGCCAAGGTCGACCCATCGAGGATGCTCTGGGTGGGCGTGGATATAAGCAGCCGCCAGCATGAGGCGTGTGTGGGGACGTCGGATCGGGTGCTACGCCGCCGGCTGGCCATCGCCAACACGCGCGACGGGCTCGCCCGGCTCGAGGCAGCAATCAGCAAGGAACAGCGCGCGATCCGGGCCCAGGCGGTGATCGTGGGTATGGAGCCGAGCGGCGTCTATTGGAAGCCGCTGGCGGCCCAGCTGCGACAGCGCGGCTACGCGGTGGTGC
This sequence comes from Acidobacteriota bacterium, assembly GCA_006227875.1. Taxonomy (GTDB): domain Bacteria; phylum Acidobacteriota; class Thermoanaerobaculia; order Multivoradales; family JAHEKO01; genus M0029. Next base: position 189 of record SBFI01000393.1, on the reverse strand, counting down.
TGGTCCACACCAAGGCGGTGCGGCATAACCGGCAGACGATGCGCGACGGCAGCAAGACCGACACCAAAGATGCCTTGGCCATTTGGGACCTGTTGCGGCAGGGCAAATTCTTTCTGCCTCTCGAGCGCGACGCCGAGCATGAGGTCGCCTATCGGCTCATGCAGCACTATGCTGCCAGTCGCCGACGCA
>SBFI01000232.1 GCA_006227875.1 Acidobacteriota bacterium | reverse complement strand
CGGCGACCCGAAAGGAGAGTCGGATCAGCCATGATCGGTGAGAAGGTTTCGCACTACAAGATACTGGAGCGCCTGGGTGGGGGTGGGATGGGGGTGGTGTACGAGGCCGAGGATCTGTCGCTTGGCCGCCACGTGGCGCTCAAGTTCCTGCCCGAGGAGCTGGCCTCGGACCCGGCTGCCCTTGAGCGCTTCCAGCGCGAGGCGCGTACGGCCTCGGCGCTGAATCATCCCTATATCTGCACTATCCACGAGATCGGCGAGCACGAGGGCCGGCCCTTTCTGGTCATGGAGCTGATGGAGGGCCGCACCCTCAAGCACGAGATCGGCGAGCGGGGTCTGCCGGTCGACCGGGTGATCGAGATCGGCAACCAGCTTGCCGATGGTCTCGACGCCGCTCACGAGAAGGGGATCGTCCACCGCGATATCAAGCCGGCCAACATCTTTGTCACCTCCCGGGGAGACGCCAAGATTCTGGATTTTGGGCTGGCCAAGCTCAAAGTCGAACAGTCGGCGGACTCCGCCATGCCGACCGAGCGGGCGGAGGAGTCCCTGACCTCGCCCGGATCGACCATCGGCACGGTGGCCTACATGAGCCCGGAGCAGGCCCGGGGAGAGACGCTCGATCCTCGCACCGACATCTTCTCCCTCGGTGTCGTCCTCTACGAGATGGCCACCGGCTCACAGCCCTTTCACGGCAATACCTCGGCGGTGGTGTTCAACGAGATCCTGTCGAAGGCGCCGACACCCCCGGTACGGCTCAACCCCGAGGTGCCCGTGAGGCTGGAGGAGGTCATCGGCAAGGCGCTGGAGAAGGATCGGGAGCTGCGCTACCAGAGCGCGCGCGACATGCTGACCGACCTCAAAAGGCTGGAGCGGGATACCAGTGGGAGTGAAGCCGTCTCGGCGGCCTCGGGTACCTTTGCGGCAGATGCCGGCGCGGCCACACCGACCGCCGCCGAGACCCCGCGCTCGCGAAACTGGCTGTGGGCGGCACTGGGTGCCGCTGCAATCTTGGTGGTGGGTGGAATCCTGTGGACGGGTCGCGACACCGACACAACCGGCGAGGCGCCGGCAGAGACACGAGCCGCGCCGCCTCCGACCGCGACTAGTGCTGTGCCGAGCGCATCCCCCTCGGTCGCCGTTCTCCCCTTTGCGGACCGCAGCCCGGCCCAGGACCAGGAGTACTTCACCGACGGTCTCACCGAGGAGCTGATCAACGCCCTGGCCAAGCTGCCCGATCTCAGAGTGGCCGGTCGCACCTCCTCCTTCCAATTCAAGAATCAGACCGTGGATCTGCGCGAGATCGGCGAGAAGCTGAACGTCTCGACCATCCTCGAAGGGAGTGTCCGCAAGGCAGGTGATCAGGTACGGATCAGCGCCCAGCTGGTCAACGCCGAAGACGGATTCCAGCTCTGGTCCGAGACCTACGACCGGACGCTCGAGGACATCTTTGCGGTACAGGACGAGATTGCGCGTTCGGTGGCGTCGGCCCTCGAAGTACGTTTGTTGGGTGGACTCGAGGCGTCGGCTCAGGAGACCAACGCCGAGGCCTACAATCTCTTGCTGCAGGCGCGCTTTCTCCTTCGCCGCGGCTCGCAGGAGGATCGGCACAAGGCGCAGGACCTTTTGCAGGAGGCGATCGAGGTCGATCCGACATCGGCCTCCACTTGGTCCGAGCTGGGTCTGGCGCACGCACGCACTGCATTTGCCGCACAGACGCGCGCCGAGAGCGATGAAGCTATGCGGCGGGCACGCCAGGCGCAGGAGCGCGCTATCGAGCTCGATCCCGATCTCGCCATCGCCCATTCGCGACTCGGATGGATATTGTCGCGTCAGGACCTGGACTTCGCCGGTGCGGACGCCGCCAACGCCAGAGCTCTCCAGCTGTCACCGAACAACACCGTGGTGTTGGGTAACGCGGCGGGCATTGCCGCGGTCTGGAATCGCATCGACGAGGCCATCGCCCTCGACCGCAAGGTGCTCGAGATCGATCCGCTGGACCTGACTATCCACTTGAATATGGGCTTTCACCAATACGACGTCGGGAACCTCGACGAGGCTGCGGCCCTCTTCGAGAAGCTGCTGCAACTCAGCCCCGACTACTACTTCGCTCACGGCGGCCTTGGATTCGTCTATCTGGCTCAGGGGCGGTTGGGGAGAGCCTTGGGGTCGTTCGAGCGCGAAGTGGATCCGGTTGGCCGCCTTTCGGGCCTGGCGGCGGTTCACCATGCTCTGGGTGACGCCAGCGCCTCGGACGACACGGTCGAAGAATTGATCGAGCGTTACGGTGCCGAGAACCCGTCTTCAGTTGCACAGGTCAAGGCCTATCGCGGCGAGATCGACGAGGCCTTTTCTTGGCTGGAGCGGGCCTACGAAGAGCGGGATTCTGGCCTTTCAGGCGTCTTGAGCAATCCGTGGCTGCGCAACCTGCATGACGACCCACGGTGGGATGAGTTGATAGGCAAGCTGGGGCTGGCAGGGGGATAGGAAAGGGCTTAGGGGTCTAGGGGCGTAGGGGCTCCCCCTCCCTTCAGTCCGTCGCGGGTGGGTGGGGGACCCCTAAGCCCCTAAGCCCGGGTGGGTGTGAGGGCGGGCTAAGCCCCTAGGCCCATCTTCAGACGATCCGCTCCCGTATCCTCGCCGTCTAAACCTATGATCGTCGACATGCGGACGTTGATGTCCCAGCGATAGATGGTGAAGGAGAGGAAGGGTGGGATGACTTGCGGCGGGTCGGCCGAGCCGTGTAGCCGACCTGTGCAGACCGGCGGTGCGAGACGGTAATTGAAGCCCGATCAGCCGGCCAGACGCATCTTGCGCAGGAACGCCGGCCAGCGTGGATCGTCCTGAAGGCTGATGAACAGGGGGTCGACCATCGTCTCGGCGGTGCCGGGATCTCGCTCCGCATGGGCTTGCTCGAGCCACTCGAAGGCCTGGTCGGGATTGCCCCGGAATGCATGGATCTCGGCGATCTGGTAGGCCGCCTGAGCGCCCCAGGTCTCGATCAGCTCGTCGAGCGCCGCCTGCGCCTCCTGCTCTCGACCGAGTGCGTGATGCCCCAGGGCGAGCCCGAAGAGACGGAATGCCGGATGAGGCTCACTCTGGAACTGCTCGAGGGCCTGCTCCGGTCGCGACCATGCCAGATAGACCCGGCCGAGCAGGGTGTGTGCCACGCTGAGCTCGGGGTTGAGCTCGAGGGCCTTCTCGAGGGCGGACCTCGCCTGGTCGAGCCGACCGGCGAAGTAGGAGTACAAACCCAGATTGCGGTGCGAGCTGACGAGCAGAGGATCCAGCTCCACCGCCCGCTGACTGAGCTCGACCGACT
>SBFI01000448.1 GCA_006227875.1 Acidobacteriota bacterium | reverse complement strand
ATTGGTCCCGAGACCATCCCTGCGGGTAGGAAACTACAGCAAAATGGCCGCGGTTTGGGCCGTTGAGTGACCGATTTCACATTATTTGGACCGCCGGCCATCTAGGATGGACGATGCGCATCTCGACGGGAGTCATTTGGCACCCTGTGGGTTTCGAGTTGGGTGACAGATCTTTCTGTGGGTAATTGACCCCGGCGAGCTAGAAAGTCGAACCCGATGCCAGGTGCGACGACAGACAGTCAAGACTTCAACACCGGCACCCCAGAGCCCGAGAACGAGGCCCGAGAACGGCTGGGCAAGTACGAGATCGTCGAAAAGATCGGCGATGGGGGCTTTGGCGTCGTCTATCAGGGCTACGACCCCTACATCAAACGCTACATCGCGCTGAAGACCTGCACCTCCCCCGACAGTGAGGTGCGTGAGCGCTTCTTCCGCGAGGCGGAGATCTCGGGCCGGTTGGATCACCCCAATATCGTCAGGGTCCTCGACTTCGGCATCCACGACGACACCCCGTTTCTCGTCCAGGAGTTTCTGCAGGGACAGAACCTGGACCGCAAGATCCGCGACCGCACCTTCCTCCCCTACTCCGAGCAGCTCCTCATCCTCATGCAGATCGCCCGCGGTCTGGAATACGCCCATTCGATGGGCGTGATCCACCGGGACGTCAAGCCCTCCAATGTCCAGATCCTCGACGACGGCACGGCCAAGATCATGGACTTCGGCATCGCCATCCTCCACCAGATGGACTCCCGGGTTACCCAGGAGGGGATGGCGGTGGGGACGGCCGCCTACCTGGCGCCCGAACAGATCCGTGGCGAGCCCCCGGATCCCCGCACCGACATCTTTTCCTACGGTGTCCTCGCCTACGAGCTTGTCACCGGCGAGCGTCCGTTTGGCAAGGACTCGATCTCGGCCACCTTCTACGAGATCCTCAACGACGATCCCGTCCCCATCAGCGGCGCTCAGTGTCCGGCCGAGCTGCGAACTCTCATCCATCGCTGTCTGCAAAAGGATGCCAACCGTCGCTACGACAGCTTCAAGGAAGTTCTCCGGCAGCTCTCCCAGGTCCGCGACGAGCTCCAGAAGCAGCGCCCCAGCCGCTCGCTGACGCAGTCACTCCGTCGCGTGGCACCCGACCCGTCGCTGGCGGTCACCAAGGTACGCCCACAGTCCGACAACATCCCCATACAGAGACCGCCGCGCATCTCGGAGGTCAGGTACCAGTCGCCGGGGTCTTCGGCGTACGGATTGCCGGTGGTCGACATGCGCAGCCGCAAGACCAGCAAGGTGCCGCTGGTGTTGCTGATCCTGATCCTGCTCGGCGCCGGCGTCACCTACTGGTGGCTCGAGCAGCAGGAGGTCGCACCACCCATCCGCCAGATCGCCGAGACCATCAAGGTCGGCGGGGACGCCCTGGTCGACGACGTGCGGACTGCGATCGGTAGACCCTCCCAACCCGAGGAGACGCCGGCGGAGGTCACGAGCGAGCCGGAGGGCGAGGTCGGCCCCGAGCCAGCTCCCGTCGAATCGGCATCGGAGCCGCCGGTCGAAGAAGCCGCGGTGGAAGAAGCCGCCGACCAGCCCGCCGTCGAAGAGGAGACTCCGCCAGAGCTCGCGGAGGCACCACTCGTACCCTTCCAGCAGCAGGAGCTCGAACCGAGCCAGGCGACCCTGGTCGTGTCGCGGAGCTGGCACAAGGCGATGACGGTTTCGGTCGACGGCGGGCCCGCCCTGTCGCTGACCACACCCAGAAACCTCGAGCTCGAGCCGGGCAACCATGTTCTCCTGTTCGCGCTCAGGACCCCCAGCTATCGCTCCAACGAGACGGTGGATGTTTCGCTCGAGGCCGGTGAAAAGATCACCGTCAAGAGCCCCATCGCCCCACCCGGGTCGCTCAGCGTCCAGGCCAGCCTCGGCTCACCCCAGGGAGTGGTCTCGATCAACGGCAAACCGGTCGGAGCCACGCCATTTCAGGGTCATCTGCTGAAACCGGGCAGCTACCGCATGACCATCCGATCGGTCAGCGATTCGAGCGCTCCCGGCATCGAGACGACCCTGAATGTCCAGGCCGCGAAGGAGACCGTTGTCACCTTCGACATGACCGGCGAGCGTGAGCTCCAAGTTCGACGGCGCCCCATCAGGCGCTAGGTCCTCGGTCCAGTGTCATGAGTCGGCAACCCAATTCCGTCGGGATTCTGGTCTTCATCACGCTCTGTGGTCTTCTGTTGAGCACCGGTCAACCTCTGACGGGACAGGAACAGCCGGTCGGAACCGCCGAGCTCAAGAGACTCGCCGACGAGAGCTATGTCGAAGGCAATCTGGATCGGGCGGCTCTTCTCTATCTCGAGCTTGCCGGGCGGGAGACGACGCCCCTGGGGCAGGCACAAGCGCTGGTGACCGCCGCTTGGCTGCAACATCTCCAGGGCAAGAATCAGGGAGCAATGGACACCCTGACCCGGGCGCTGGTGCTCGAGCCGGATCTCCCTTTCGACCCGGCGCTCTACAACCGCGAGTTCGAGCTGCAATTCGAGAGGGCGCGCCGGTTGGCGGGCAACGAGCGCGATCGGGAGGCAGCACTGCGGGTGCAAGACGCTCTGGTGGACCTCGAGGAGGGGCAGACCGAGGGGGCACGTCGGCAGCTCGACGCCGCCATCGAGCTCAGCCCCGATCGACCGGTGGCGCTCTACAACCTGGCCGTATTGGACTATCAAGAGGGCAATCGCGAGGCCGCGATGGAACGGTTCGAGAAGGTCGTCAGTCTTACCTATTCCGCCGACGACCCCGACGCGCGCAGCCTCCGGGCCAAGGCCCTCACCAGCATCGGGGTGCTCTTTTCCGAGGAGGAGCGCTGGGCCGACGCAGAGAGGCCCTTTGCCGAGGCGGCCGGTCTCGACCCCGAGAACGTCTCCATTTGGAGAAATCTGGGGATCGCCCGCGCACGACAGCAAAACTCCATCGCGGCCGCCGAAGCCTTTCGCCGCGCCCTCGAGATCGAGCCGGACAACGGCGAGCTGACCCGCTATCTGGCCAAGGCCGTCAGCGAGAGCGGTGACTTCGCGGGCGCCGCCGAGGTGCTCGCCGCCGGTATCGCCCAGACACCCGGCGACCCCGGTTTGTGGCTGGAGCTGGGCCTCGTCCAGCGTCACTCTTCCCAGCCCGACCAGGCCATCCGGTCGCTCGAGCAGGCCATCATCCTCGATCCGCAGAACCGTCAGGGCCTGGCGGCCAGGGCGGCGCCCCATCTGGCGTTGGCGCTGTATCAGGTCGGGGAGCACGAGCGTGCCATCGAGGTCGCACTTCAGTCCATCGAGTGGCGACCCGGTGTGGCGGGAGATTGGAACACGCTCGGGCTGGCACAGCGGGGTCTGGAGAGGAATCAGGAGGCGGTGGCGAGCTTCCAACAAGCGGCAGAGATCGACCCTAAGCGCGCCCAGTACCATTTCAATCTTGGTGCCGCCTATGTCGCCGTAGGCGACCTGACCAGGGCCGAAGCGTCCTATGTCAGCGGTCTGAGTCTCGAGCCCGGCTCGGCGTCGGCTCGAGCGAGCCTCGAGCAGATTCGCGCCCGCTTGGCCGCCGAGCGCGCGGTCGTCACCGGCGCTGCGCCGACACCTCGTCCGACTTCCACCAAACCGCTGCCACCCAAGAAGATCGGTCTCCGCTTTGTCGAGCTCGACTACAAGCAGCTTGGCCTGAGGGGTGCTCTGGTCAAAGAGGTCGTCAAGAAGAGCCCCGCCGCCCGCGCCGGTATGAGAAAGGGCGATCTGGTCCTCTGGATCGGCGACTACTCGGTTCTGAGCAGCAAGGACTTCCTCCAGTACCTACGCCGCAACCCACCGGGAGACGTGCTCGAGCTGCGTTACCTCCGCGACGGCGAGACCTTCACCGCCACACTCGACCTGCGGTAGATGTCCACCGCGTCGTCGAGAGGTCGAGATCTGCTATCCCTCACACCGGTCCGCATCTGGCAGGCACTCCTTCTCGGGCTGGCCCTGGCCATTGCGTCCGCCACCGAGGTATCGGCAACCACCTACTACGTTTCGAGCGCCACGGGCAGCGACTCCGACGACGGCCTGACACCCGGGTCCGCCTTTGCCAGTATCGGTCACATCAACGCACTCGAGCTCGAGCCCGGCGACCAGGTTCTGTTTCTCTGTGGTGAGAGCTGGCGGGCGCAGCCACTCGTGATCACCGCTTCGGGGACCGCCGGGGCACCGATCGTCTTCTCCTCGCATCCAGCCGACTGCGCCGCCAAGCCGGTACTCTCGGGCGCTCAGCCGATCTCCGGCTGGGCGTTGTTCGGCGCCAATATCTACCGCTCCGATCTAGATACCGGTCTCAATGCCGGTCTCTTCCCGCTGGGTCTCAACCAACTCTTTCGTGGCGCGAATCGCCTACCAATGGGCAGGTGGCCCAACATCTCCGGCCATCCCGACGGCGGATACGCCGAGGTCGACAGCCAGCCCAGTCCCACTCAGATCGTCGACAGCGAGCTGCCGCCCGGCGATTGGAGTGGGGCGGTGATGCACATCAAGGGGATCCGCTGGTACATGCTCAATCGGGAGGTTGCGAGCTCCAGCGGCACGACCCTCAATCTTGAACAGGCGGTGCAGTGCTGGGGCGGCGATTGCGCCCAATGGGGGTACTTTCTCAACAGCCACCTCGCCACCCTGGACCAGGAGGGAGAGTGGTACTTCGACGCCGCCTCCAAGCAGGTCTACCTCTACACGCTCGCCGGCGCGCCGGCCGACGGCGAGATCGAGGGCTCGGCGCTGACGACCACCGAAGGGGTGCTTTGGGGCGGTGTGGTTCTGGGGAAGAACCTCGCCGAGCACATCTCCTGGGTGACGATAGAGAACCTCCGTATCGAGCGTTGGTTCGACGCCGGGATCACGACTCCGATCAACCTCGAAGCGGACGAGAACCACGATCTCGTCATTCGCAACAACGACATCGTCGACGTCGACACCACCGGCATCCGGCTCACCACCTGGGTCTGGGACGCCGCGGCGCACGGCAGCGGCCCGAACGGCTGGCGGGGTGGCCGCAATCACCTGGTCGAAGGCAACACCATCGACGGTGCCAACCACTTTGGCATCGACTCCTATGGTGTCGAATCGCAACTGCTGTCGAACGTAATTCGCAATGTGGCTCTGATCGAGAACCTGGGTCGCTCCGGGATGGGCTGTGGCTATGCGGGCACCAACTGTACCGAGAACGGCGCCGGCATCCGCCTCAAGCACGACCCCGGCGCACCGGATCACACTTCACGCGACAATCTGCTCCGCTTCAACCGGCTGTCCAAAGTCGGTATGAACGGTATCGATGTCTTTGGCCGCCGGATGACGCTGGAGAACAACGTCATCGACCGCGCCTGTTTCTCCAAGGGAGACTGCGGCGCCATCCGCACCTTTGGTCGCAATAGTCTCGCCACCACCCCGGCCCACGACATCACCATCAAAGGCAACGTGATCAAGGAGGTTCCCGGAAACACCGACGGCACCCACCCGAACTTCGAGACCCTGTTTGGCTTTGGCATCTACATCGACAACTATTCTCGCGATGTCACGGTCCAGGGCAACACCGTGACCGGCGCCACCTGGGAAGGCGTGTTGTTCCAGCACTCCACCGGTGTCCTGACCGGCAACACCCTCTATGACAACGTAGCCTCGAACTGGGGCTCGGAGGTGGCTCTGCTCCTCAGTGGGACCGAGGTGACCCAGACCGGCAACACCCTTTTCCCGCTAGCCGCCAACCGTCGCACTCTCCGCATCTCCAATCCCACCACTCTTACTTTCTCGGAGGGTAATCGATTCTTCAGCCCCTACGACGATGGCTCGATCGTCGACGACACCGCGGGCGGCGTGGGCATGACGCTGGCCGAATGGCAGAGTTGGAGTGGCCACGACGGCACATCCGCCGCCCATTGGTACACGCGACAATCCGGCGAGCCACCACTGTCGAAGATCTTCATCAACGACACGGCGGAGGAAGTGATCGTCGACCTGGCCGGTATGTTCTACCTCTATCTCAACCAGCAACCGGTGGGTCCCACCCTCACCCTACCCGCCTTCTCATCGCAAATACTGATCGAGGATCCCGGCCCGATCTTCATCGACGGATTCGAGAGCGGCGACACCAGCCGCTGGAGCAGCTCCAGACCGTAGTCGTTCTTCAGCCTTCGACCAGCTCGGTCCACTGCTCTTCCACCCAGCCCTGCTGGCCATCGGGTAGAACGATGCGAAGCCAACCCGTGCGCCGGTCTTTGACTTTCACCTCGGTTCCGGCGTGGAGCTTGAATCTCACCACGGAATCGGGATCGGGTGCCGTGCGGGCCTCGATCTCCTGCGGCACGACGACCGCCACCTGGAGGGGGAAAAAGTTATGGACGAACAGGGAACCGGCGGTGGCCACGAGCAAAACCAGGAGCAGGATGAAGATCCAGCGCAAAACCTCGGAGTCCTGCTGGAAGAGGCGGATGGCCCAGACACTCCAGAAGAGGAGATTGAGCGACAGAACGACCATCTGGAGCTCACTGAGGCTCAGACCGTAGTGCCAGAAGAAGAGCGTCGACAGGAACGCCGAGGGCTCGGGCGGTGACAAGGCATCTTTGGTGCTCTTGCGCGAAAAGGCGAGATTCGCCCGCACGTCCTCGTCGCGTGGCAGACGGATGGCCGCCCGCCGGTAGGAGGCGACGGCATGCCCGAGCTCGCCGTTTCTCAGGTAGGCATTGCCCAGGTTGAAGTGGAGATGACCGCCGTCAAAGCCGCTCTCGGCCAGGCGTCTCAACAGCCCGATGGCGAGCTCGTAGTCGCCCGCTTCGTAAGCGGCATTGGCATTGACAAAGGCCTCACCCGGGTCGAGCGTGACCTCGGGCTCGGTCTCGGTGTCGACCGCGGGTGACGGGACCTAGAGCTCCAGAACCTGCCCGTGGGCGGCAGAACCCAGCAGCAGACCGAGGATGAGAAGAGTTGACCGTCGGCTCACGGGCTTTCTCAGACACGGATCTGACGATCGAGATTCTTGAGCAGTGGTGTCAAAACGGTGGTCAACCGACGTGGCTCGATCTTCTCGGAGCTGTACTGAGCCGCTTCCAGGCGATCCAGCAGCCTGCAGGTCTCCTCCACCACCTCTTCATCCACTCCGCGCGACCGCAAGAGCTCCTCGGTCTCGGTTGGGGTCAGTGCACTCCCCTCCACGTCGAGCTTGTCACCGACGTACTCACGCAGACACCTGGAGGCAAGCCGGCTCGCCGCGGCGTCGTCCTCCCCCTCGCTTCGCGACTCGATCCGCTTGAGGCACTTGCGGGCACGGGAAAGAGCATCACGGCGGCGACGCAAGCCCGAGTCGAGGGCAAAGCGGCGCCGGCGGCGCTGGGCCACGAGGGTGCCCACAAAACCCAATGGGGGTAGCAGCAGGCCGCCGAGCAACAGAGCTCGATCGAGACTGCTCTGCGAGCGTCGCGATACCGCATCCAGCCCCCTGTACGGCGGCAGGATGTCGTCGGCCAGAATGCGGACCGCCACCTTGCCGGTCCCGGGGGCTACCGATTCCGTCAGCCGGAGCTCCTCCTCGCCCAGGGCGGGCCGCACGACGAGAGGCAGCTCTTCCGTTCGGGCTGTTCGAAAGCTCTCGGCATCGGGGTCGAAAAAGGTGAGGCTCATCGGCGGTACTGCAAGATCGCCGGCTTCCAACGGCACCAGTGCTTTGCGGTACGAGCGAAATCCCGACAGCGTGGCGCCCGAGCGCTCCACGGCTCCGTCGGGCTTGTCGTCGTAGACCTTGAACTCGTCGAGGGCCGGAAGAGCCGGCTGGCCGATCATCTGGACATTGCCGCTGCCCTTGACGGTGAGTCGGAGCGTCACCGACTCGCCCACCTGGATCTCCTGCTTGCTGAGACCGGCCTCGAGCGTGAAGTCGCCCACCAGACCCGAAAAGCCGGGCGGCGCCGTCGGCAGAGGGCGTACTTCGATCTCGATCGGCTTTGTGCGCAAGACCTTGGTCTGTCTGCTGGCCGAGCCAAAGACGTCATCGATCAGACTGCGGCGACGGCGAGGGGAGCGCACCAGTACCTCACAGCTCAGACGTGACGGCGGAATGACAAGATTCCCAACTTCTTGCGGGAAAAGCGCCCGTCTGATCTCGCTGACCATGTACTGGACCCCGTTGACCGTGGTCTGGAACTCGCGCACCTCGCCCAGATCTTCGACGGTGAAGCCGTCGAATTCCATCGAGTCGACCCGCGCATTGCCGATCTGCACACGGCGGTAGAACCGCCAGGTATAGACGATCTGCTGACCGACAAAGGCCGACAAGGTCGACACCTTGGCCGACAGAAACAGGTCACGCGACTCCGCCGGCTGCTCGGAAGCCGCGAGGACGCGGACGGTGATCGGGCTCGAGCTATGAACCTCGCCGTCGAGCTCGACCGTCGCCGAGCCGATCTGGAACGTACCGGTACGTCTTGGCACCAGCGAATAGCTGTAGCTGACACTCGAGCTCATGCGGCCATTTACAAAGCTCATCTGCGTCGACTGACCGCGGGAGAAGACATCGAAATCCGGCAGCTCGGGCAGCGTCGGCTCGGCGCCACGCGACCCTTCGATGGTGATCTGGAGGAGGATCTGATCTTCTTCGGAAATCTCGGCACGATCCACAGCAGCCGTGATTCTCTCTTCGGCGGCGGCAACCACCGGCAGCAAGACGACACTCGCCGCGAGCAGAATCAGGAACACCGAGATTCGCTTGTGGTGCCGGCTCGTCATCACCAGTCCTTTGCAGGTTGCCTGCGGCGACCGCGGGAGGGATGTCGCCGCAGCGGCTGCCCCTCCTCCAGAGCCTGGAGATAACGCTCGGCTTCCTCGGCTGTGAGGCCGGCCGTCTCCTCGCTCTCGGCACCCGACTCGCCCGCGGTTTGCTCGAGAGCCTCCTGGCCGTCGCTGACGCCGTCGCCATCGGTATCGGGGTTGTTGGGATCGGTCTCTCCCTCGTCCAGCTGGCCGTTTCGGTTGAGATCCTCGGCACCGTCGGGCAGCTGATCGCCGTCGGTATCGGGGTTCTCCGGGTCGGTGGGGTTCTCCCCCGAGA
>SBFI01000047.1 GCA_006227875.1 Acidobacteriota bacterium | reverse complement strand
TTCCTGGCGCGAGCCGAAGGAGACGAATTCTCGGCCGAAAGAGCCCGAGCTGTCACCGCCATCGAGCGGCTCCGTTCAGCGGGCTAAGTGGGCTCGGTGACCTCGGGGGTCACTACCGCCCCGGACAGCTCGGGTCGGGGGTAGAGGCCCAGATTGCGGACAATTTCGGGAACTGCGGCCGGCCAACCGACGGCCATGATGTGCAGCCCTCTCACCCCCTCGATCTCCATGACCTCGCTGCCGATCTCGCAGCAGAGATCGAGCCCCGCCTTTGCCTGGTCCTCGTCCGAGAGTCCACGAAAACGCTCGAAGACGTAGTCGGGCACATCCATCCCCGCGATCATGTCGGCCATGAAGCCGGCACCCTTGAGCGAGCGGATGGGTCCGATGCCACCCATGATGGGTACCTTCTCGTGGAGCCCCATGTCCACGACCCGGGCCATGTAGTCGCGGAAGCGGGAGAGATTGAAGACCAGCTGGGTCTGGATGAACTGTGCCCCGGCGCGGATCTTCTTGGCCAGCCGTTGCGGGCGGAAGTCGTGTGGTGGTGAGAAGGGGTTGGCGGCGGCGCCGACAAGAAACTCGGGGGCAATTTTGGGAATCGGCTTGCCGCTCTCGAAAACCTGCTCGTCGCGCATCAATCGGATCATGCGAATGAGGTTCATCGAGTCGATGTCACCCACGTAGTCGACATGCGGATGGTCGCCACACACCGGGTGATCGCCGCTCAGCGCCAGGACGTTCTTGATGCCCAGGGCGGCCGCCCCCAACAGATCCGACTGCAGACCCAGGCGGTTGCGGTCCCGACAGGTGAGCTGGAAGACGGGCTCGAGGCCCGCCTGCTGGAGCAGAATCGAGGCGGCAAGACTGCACATGTGGACCTTGGCCGACTGGTTGTCGGTGACGTTGTAGGCGTCGCCGTAACCGCGCAGCAGCTCGATCTGCCGGTGCAGGGCGCCAGGGTTCGGGCCGACCGGGGGAGAGATTTCGATTGCCAGGGCAAACTGACCCGAATTCAGCACGGAAGCCAGACGGCTGGGGGCCGACGCCGGGCCGGAAGACCGGGTGGTTTCGCTGGCGCTCATTGGCGGTCGCCTTCGGCGTAGACGGCACCCTCTTTGCCGCCGACGGTGGTCTGATCACGACCGGTGGCAAACGTCACCCATGATGCGAGGTCTTCCAGACGCCAGTCCACCGGCGGGTTGAGACGGTTGAGCTCCGACTCCCAGGGGGTTTTGCCCGACCGCTCGACCGCCTTTACCCACACACAGTCGTTGTCCGGAATGACCTCGCATGTGCCGTCCATGCAGACGCCGCCACAGGGCCCGTTGCGCAGCTGTTTGGGGCAGGTCATGGGGCAGGTCATCCCGGTGTAGTGGAGGATGCACTGACCACACATCCGGCAGTCGAAGAGGATCTTCTTGAGCGGTTTCTCGAGCCAGTGGACGAGGCGTGAGGAGCGTTCGAGACCGAGACGCTCGAACAGGCCGCGCTGTGCCAGCAACAGCTTTTCGGTAATCTTCCAGGACCAGACCAACAGCCCGGGGTGATCTTGAAGCTGAGTCCGCAGAGACATGGCTCGTAACTCTCTGGTCAACCGGGCCGTTTCGGCCCCGATGGCCGCCCCGCAAGCCGGGATCAGCAGTTACAGGATCGACCTGACGGCCAGACCACCGGGGGCACAGGTGATCCCTCCACCCGGATGGCTACCGCTACCGCAGAGAAAGAGCCCCGGGAAGGGCGTCCGGTAGCGGACGCATTCCGGTGTCGGACGCGACAGCAGCTGATCGGTGCTGTGCTCGCCATGGTGGAGATGGCCGCCGTTCACACCGTAACGTTCCTCCAGATCGGCCGGACTCAGGATCCGCCGACCGACGACCGCCTGTCTTACACCCGGAGCGTACTCGGCAAGGGTCTCCATCGCAGCCTCGTAGAGCTTTTCTTTCTTGGCCTCGCTCCAGCCCCCGTCGAGTTCGTAGGGTGCGAAGTGGACGAGGACCGAGAAGACATGGTGGCCTTCCGGGGCCAGGGCGGACGAATCGATCGTCGGCACCCAGACATCCAGCACCGGTCTTTCCGAGAACCGCCGGTATTTGACCGCGTCGAAGGCCCGCTCGAGGTCGTCCAGTGTCTCGCCGTTGCGAATGATATCGGCCTTGGCATCGGGCCGGCAGGAGAATTCGGGGTAGGCGCTCAAAGCCAGATCGATCTTGGCGGCAGTGCCCCGGGTGCGATAGCGCTCTACATTCTGCTGGAACTCGAAGGGCAGGAAGCGGGGTTCGACCAGATCCAGAAAGAGATGGCGCGGGTGGCAGGAGGCGACCACCTTGGCGGCCTCGATGACCTCGCCATCCTCGAGGGTTACTCCCCAGGCCTTGCCCGATTCGATGTTGACCCGCCGCACCGGGGTGCCGGTGCGCACTTCTGCCCCCTGGGCTGCCGCCGATTTGGCCAGAGCGCTCAGGAGAGCCTGGGGCCCGCCCACGACCGCGCTATCACCCTGAGTCTCGGCGAGCAGCAGATTGAGATTGCTCCCCGGTGACCAGGGACCGGCAACGGAGTTGTGGATGGCCGGGGCCGCCATGGCCGCTTTGACCAGCTCGGTCTCGAACCACTCGTTGAGCCAGTCGGCAACGCACATCGGCGCGATGCGAAAGATCTCCATCATGTCGTTCTTGCCGAGGAGTCGCAGCGAGATCGCTTTCTTGCCGAGATCCCAGAGATCGGAGAGACCGAGCGACTCGACATCCGGGGGGAGCTCGTCGAAGACCTTGCGTAAGACGGGGGTGATGCGCTGGAGAAACGAGCGGTACCGGTAGTAGTTGTCGGCGTCGGATTCGGAAAAGGCTGCAATCTCTTTGTGTGCCTTCTCGGGATCGCGGTAGTGCAGGTATCCGGTACCCTCGCTGTTGGGGACGAGAACGGCTGGGGACGTCTTTCGCAGCTCCAGCCCGTGCTGGCTGAGATCGAGCTCGTCGATTACCCATCGACGGACACCCGATGTGTC
Organism: Acidobacteriota bacterium; assembly: GCA_006227875.1. Taxonomy (GTDB): domain Bacteria; phylum Acidobacteriota; class Thermoanaerobaculia; order Multivoradales; family JAHEKO01; genus M0029. Next base: position 6,087 of record SBFI01000047.1, on the reverse strand, counting down.
GTGAAGGACACCCGTGGTGTGATACCCCGGATGAAACTCCTCACCGGCAGCAAGGCCGCCGACTACATCACGGCGTTCGAGGACCAGAACCTTCTGACCGTGCTTGGCCAGCAGGGCGGCGGCTGTCAGACCGTTGTGACCGGCGCCTATGACGACGATGTCGTACCGGCTGCTCATAGCTCTCCAGCCTCCAGGATGGCTTTGGCCGCCAGCTGACCGGAGGATCCCATTATGCCCCCTCCGGGATGGGTGCCGGAGCCGCACATCCACAGATTCTTGACCGGTGTGCGGTACCGGGACCACCCGGCCGCCGGTCGTTGAAAGAGGAGTTGCTCGAGACTGAGCTCTCCCTGAAAGATGTTGCCCTCGGTCAGCCCGAACTCCTGCTCCATATCCCACGGAGTTATCACCTGGCGGTGGAGGATCGATTCTTTTAGACCCGGGCAGTACTCGGCCAGCGTATCGACGACCGTGTCACCAAAGGCCTCGCGTTTCTCCGGCCACTTCTCCGGCCCCTCCTTGAGGTTGTAGGGGGCGTACTGGACGAACATCGAGATGATGTGCTTGCCCGGCGGAGCGACACTGGGGTCCATCAACGTCGGGATGACGACGTTGATGTAGGGCCGACGCGAGAAGGTGCCGTATTTGGCCTCGTCGTAGGCCCGCTCCAGATAGTCGATGCTGGGGGCGATGGCGATGTCGCCGCGGAGGAACTCGCTCCCTTCGCGGTCCCTGAAAGTGGGTAGCCGATCGACCGCCAGGTTGACCTTGCCCGAGCTACCGCGGAATTTGTACTGCTTGATCCGCTGGACGAAGTCGCCGTCGAGATGCTCCTCACCCACAAATCCCATGAATGTCAGCCGTGGATCGCAACCGGAGATCACCATGTTGGCTTCGATCTCGTCGCCATCCCGGAGCACCACCCCGGTAGTCCGGCCGTTCTTGATCAGGATCTTGTCGACCGGTGCCTCGGTGCGGACTTCGGCGCCATAGCTCTTTGCCGCGTTGGCGCAGGCGACACTGATCCCGCCGGTGCCCCCTTTCGACAGCCCCCAGGAGCGAAAGGCGCCGTCGATCTCTCCCATATAGTGATGGAGAAGCACATAGGCCGTGCCCGGGGAGCGCACGCCGAGGAACGTGCCGATGATGCCGCTGCACGACATCGGTGCTTTGAGCACATCCGACTCGAACCAGCGGTCGAGAAAATCGACCGCGCTCATGGTCATCAGCTTGGCCTGCATGTCGAGAAAGGCATTGCCGTCGCCGCGCAGCGCCTTGCCCAACCGCAACATGGTCATCAGCTCACGCGGGTCGAAAGATGTGGGGTCAGGCGCTTCGCTGTCGATGATGTTGCGGGCAAAGCGCGCCATCTTCGTCATGGTGAGGCTGAACTCCGGGTAGACCTCAGCGTCCTTGGCGCTGAAGCGGGAGATCTCCCGGCGCGACAGACCCTCCTCGGGCCAGCGGCAAAGACCGGGCCCGTCGTGGTGCGGGGTAAAGGAGGTCTCGAGCGGCAGCACCTCGTAACCGTGACGGGGGAGCTCCAGGTCACGGATGATCGACGGGCGGAAGAGGCTCACCACATAGGAGAGCACCGAAAATGTGAAGCCCGGGAAGATCTCTTCGCTCACCGCCGCCCCGCCGACGACGTGGCGCCGTTCGAGTACCAGCACCTTGTGGCCGGCCTTCGCCAGATAGGCCGCGCAGATCAGACCGTTGTGTCCGGCCCCGACAACGATGGCGTCGTATCTCTTGCTCATCACGACCTCTTTCTGGGCGGATTGAAGAAAGGAGTTTCAACCACCGTTGCGGTCACCTGGTGACGCCTGTACTCGGCGGTGACCTCGATTCTGAGCCGAGTGCCGACCTTGGCAAAGGGAGCTTCGACCTGGGCCAGGGCCAGGTTCTGTTTGAGCGTCGGCGACCAGACGCCGCTGGTGGCCTGACCGATCCATTGACCGTTTTCGTCGTAGACCGGCCGGCCGTCGCGCCAGGCGCTGCCCGGCAGCTCTGGAGGAAGACCGTAGAGATCGAAGACCGCCTCCACCTCGGCCCAGTCGATGTCGAGCCCCACGAATAGACGTTCCGATCCCTGCTCCTTTTCCTTCTTCAGTGCGGTCTGGCCGACAAAGGGCTCGCGGTCGAGCTGCACCGTCCAGCCAAGACCCAGCTCGTAGGGAGACGTCTTGCGCTCCTCGGTGAGACAGTGATGGGCACTGAAATAGTCGACACCGTTCATGATGAAACCCGCTTCTATGCGGGTCACATCCATAGCATCGAGACCGGCGGCCCTGATGCCGTAGGGCGCGCCGGCCGCCATGAGAGTGTCGTAGAGCCTCTCGGCATCGTCGTTACCCACCCAGATCTCGTAGCCCAGATCGCCGGTATACCCGGTGCGCGAGACCCAGCCGTCGATGCCGTCGATACGGCAGCGCACGACGCCAAAGAATCGCAAGGCATCCATGTCGGCGTCGACGGCCTGCTTGAGGATGTCGCGTGAAGTGGGCCCCTGGAGCGAGAGAACGGCTATCCGATCACTGCTGTCCTCGATCCGGACGTCGTAGCTGTGGGACAAGCGATCGAGCCAGGAGAGCATCGGTTCGGCCGCTGTAAGTCGGAAATAGCCCTCGTCGAGGCAGGAGAGGGTACCGTCGTCCACCACCTTACCTTCGTCGTCACACCAGACCAGATAGGTGACGCGACCCAGCTTGAGCCTGCGAACGTCTTTGACCGTGGCCCGTGCAAGGAACTCGGCGGCATCCGGCCCATGGATCTCGTACTTGAACAGCGGTGTGACGTCGATCAGCCCCGCGGCGTGACGGATGGCCAGGTACTCCGGTTCGTGTGAGATGCCATAGGAGCAAACCGTGTAGTACCCGGCCCAGGCCTTCCAGTGGTTGCTGTAGCACAGCTTGGATGTCCGCGAGTGGAACGGAGTGGGTATTGGCATCTCAGAGCACCTCAGGCGTGGGGTTCAACGAGCCGGTTCGTGAGCAGACACCGGGCCGGCGGTTCAAAGTCGAGGGAATCGCAGCCATGCTTTGCCCGCCAGGCTGAAGAATGGAAGAGCCGGAGGTGGTTTTCCATACCTTGGCGGGTGGGTCCGGGAGTACCCAGCGGGGTAGGTGGACCCCACCCCACGGTGGGTTGCCCTTTGGCCGTTCGATTCGGTCCCTCCGGGCTCACCATTGGCCATTCGTCTCGAGGTGGCTAGCTGTCGGTGCCCACCGATTGTCGCGCCTCGATGGCGCGCGCCGTTGCCACCGCCTGCCTCGCCTCACTCTGACGTCCGGTCCGGTTGAGGATGTCGGCCAACAGATAGTGCCCCAGGGGGCCGGTCTTGCTCTCGGGGTCCTTGGCCAGGCCCTCACGGGTGAGCTCTTCGGCTCGCTCGAGATCGCCGCCACGATCCATCAGCAGCTTGGCGAGGAAGAAGTAGCCGCGGATGAACTCGGGGTTGGAGGAGAGCGCCGCCTCGTAGAGCTTCTGTTGCCGGTCGAGATTGCCGCGTAGTCCGTAGAGACGGCCGAGATTGAACTGGGCTTCGAAGTGGTTGGGGGCGAGCTCGATGGTCTCCTCGTAGAGATCGACCGCGCGAGCGAGGTTGCCTGCCTCCTCTTCGAGGACCGCCAGATTGAATCGGGGCTGGGCCAGCTCTTCGTTCTTCTTCGCCGCCTGCTCGAAGGACCGATGTGCTTCCTCGGTTCTTCCTTCGAGCACCAGGAGCTCTCCCAGCTGATGAAAGAGGATGGCGACCGCCTCGGGTGACTGCGTGGCCTCTTCGAGCAGGGCGATCGCTTCCCTCCTTTCGTCGCGGTCGACATGGATCTGAGCGATGGCCACGATCGCCTTGCTGTCGCCGGGGTTGAGATCGAGCAGGCGGCGAAAGCCGACCAGCGCCTCGTCCAGTCGGCCCAGACGGCGGTAGGAACCGGCCAGGCCAAACAGCGATGTCGTGTGATCGCTGTCGAGCTCGAGCGCCCGCCGGAAGTGCCCGATCGCCCCCTCGAAGTCCTCACGCTGGCTGGCGATGGTGCCCAGCATCTGGTGGGCGTCGATGATGGTGGGGTCGATCTCCAGGACTTCTTCGAGTCGTCGCGCGGCTTGTTCCGGATTCTCCCGGCCGAGATCGCTCTGGGCGGCCATGATCGCCCGGTGGAGCTCGATCCGCTCCTTTGGGTCGGCACGGGGCTGGTCGCTCTCCTCCTCGGCGGCCACGCCGCCCTGACCGGCCACATACCCGAGGGCCCGGAGCTGCTGGAGGGTCTCTTCGTCGAGGTCGGCGGTACCGGCCCGGTCGATCCCTTCGCGCTCGATCTCCGCAACAAGCTCCGTCAGCCTGTCCTTGAGCTCCCGTGCCAATCGTCTGTCTTTCAGCAGCACGTTTTCACTCTCTTCCCGATCGGCGGTGAGGTCGTAGAGCTCAGGGTCGGGTGCATCGATGAACTTGTGTGTGCGGGTGCGGATCGAGCGCAGCGGCGACCACCCGTAGTGGAGAAGCGGGTAGAGAGACTCGGTGTAGACCGAGCGTTCGCTCGGCTCGTCCTCCCCGAGCACCAACGGCAGCAGCGATCTCCCCTGCACGCCGGAAGGGATCTCGTGACCGGTGGCCTCCAGGATCGTTGGCAGCAGGTCGACATGGCTGACCACCTCTTCGACCAGCCGGCCACCCAGCCGCCCCGCCGGCAGACGGATGATGAGCGGTACGTGAACGGTGCTGTCGTAGACAAAGAACCCGTGGAAGCCCTCTTTATGCTGGCCGAGGCCTTCGCCATGGTCACCGGTGAGAATCAAGAGCGAATTGTCGAGAAGGCCCCGCTCCTCCAGTGCGCCGCGGAAGTCACCGATGAGGCTGTCGGTGTAGGCGACCTCGGCATCATAGGGTCGCCGGGGATATTGCGAGCGAAAGGGCTCCGGCGGGGTGTAGGGGTCGTGGGGGTCGAAGAGGTGGAGCCAGAGCAGGAAGGGCGATTCGGGTGGACTGTCCAGCCATTGAACGGCTGCCTCGATGGTCTCACGGCCGTCTCGCTGCACCGAGCCGAGATTGCCCTTCATCTCGTCGAGGTCGAAGTCGTCGTAATAGGTGTCGAAGCCTCGCGCGATCCCCCAGCGCGAGTCGAGCACAAAGGCGCTGACAAAACCGCCGGTTGAAAAGCCGCGGTTACCCAGCCACTCGGCGAGCGTGGGGATGCTTTCGTCCAGTGTGTAGCCGACGTTCTCCCGCACCCCGTGATAGGGGGGATAGGTCCCGGTCATGATCGAGCTGTGGGCCGGGAGGGTAAAGGGGACCGTGCTGGCCGCATTGGCAAATCGGATCCCCTCGCCGACGACAGCATCGATGTTTGGGGTCAGGGGTACCGGGTTGCCGTAGCTCGAGAGCCGGTCGGCCCGCAGGGTGTCGATGGTGACCAGGATGACGTTGAGCTGGGTCGGTGAGCGATCACCGAGCACCTCTTGCCAGGCTCTGCCGGTGGCGACCGGTGGGGTGTCTTCGCCATCCGGTTTGCGAGCGCAGCCCCAGAGGAGCCCGGCCACGAGTACCAGGAGGGCGATTCCGGCCGGCTCGACGATGACTTGCCGGCGGGTTCTCGAGCGGGTGGATTTCTCCGGTTTTGCCATTCCTTACTTATCGGCCCGATCGGCCGTTCCCCCGATACGCCGGTATTCTATGGGCACAGGCGCTTTGTTTGTCACTGGCGGCGCGTGGAGGGATGACGGAAGTCCACAACCGCCTCTCACATTCAGTGTTTTGAAGGGTGTTGAGTGGCCTCACCTACCCGATCGGGTGGGTGTGTCACTACCTGTGCAAGGTGTACCGAAGGCTTCCTGCACAGGTGTTGTTCCAAGGCCCCAACTCTTTCAACCTCGGATGGACCTGTGACCGTTCCGAAAGGGAGGAACATCTCCTGTGCGGCGTTTTGTTGTTCGAGACCACCGCCCTTTTTTCAGGACTCCCCATGGAGGAGAAGCCATGAGTAAGTGTGCCCTGATTGTGCTATCAGTCGCAGCTCTCTGTCTGGCCCTCAGTCTACCGGCCCTGGCCCAGACCACCGGTCGGATCCGGGGCAACGTCACCGATCCCGACGG
>SBFI01000101.1 GCA_006227875.1 Acidobacteriota bacterium | reverse complement strand
TGATGGGGACAACCGCGGTGGCGAATGTGGAGCTGTCCCCGTCGGGCCACGCCCTGGCATCGAGGAAGAAGGCGATTCTGACGTTCCCCTCTTCGTTTTTGAGTCCGCTCATCGTGACTTCGACGCGCCCATGACCCGCAGGTCGGGGCTCGGGAGCTTCCGGTGGCACCGAAGCGCAGGCCGAGAGTGCGACGGCAAGAAGAACGAACGCGAAGCGTTGGCGCCGGCTGGTCATGCGGGCATTGTAGCCCGGCGTGGGGCTCCGCCCTGCGGGGTGAAACACGCTCGAGGCGCTCACGCGCGCTCCCACCGGCGAGCCAGCAGTCGGGCGGCGCCGAAGAGGACGATGGCGGTGGCGGTCAGCACGGTGAGCTCGGGCGCGAGCTCCCCGAGCGGCAGATCGCGCCAGAAGACCTTGATGTAGCCGTCGAGGGCCCACGCGTTGAAGGTGATCTTGCCAATGCCCTGCACGGTCTCGCTCATGACATAGCGGGGGACCATGCTGCCGCCCAGCGCGGACATGGAGAGGATCAGAATCACAGCGACGGCGTTGAGCTGTGCGCGGTTGGTGCACAGCGCGGCCAGGGTGAGCGCGAAGCTGCTCGCCGCGGCGGCGGTGATCACCGTCATCACCGTGAAGCCGGGGAGATGGCCGAGGAAGTCGACGCCGAAGGCAAGCTGAGCCCAAGCGAACATGATGGTCACCTGGCTGATGCCGACGATGGTCATGAGCAACCACTTGCCCGCCAGGAGCTGGGTCATGCTGAGCTCGGAGCACATGAGCCGCTCGAGGGTCTGGTTCTCCTCCTCCTCGAGCAGGGTTCCCGAGTTGCCGACCGCACCGAAGAGCAGGAACATCACCGCGATGCCGGCGCAATACATGGACACCTCGGGGTTGGCCTTGTTGGCGGCGAAGAGGTCGACCACGTCGATGGCAACGGGAGCCGCCAGACGGGAGACCGGAGACTCGGCGAACTGATCCGGCGGAATGGAGAGGAAGGAACGGATCTGCTCACGTGCGCGTTCGCCCATCAGCCGACCCGAGGTCTGTCGAAGCAGCGCGGTGACGACCTGCGTGGCCACGGGATCCGAGGAGTCTGCCAGCAGCTGGAGGCTGACAGCCTCATCTCCGGGCTTCGTGTGGGAACCCGTCCAACCCTCCGGGATGACAACCGCGAGCGGGAGCTTTCCCCCGAGAACGAGCTCCCTTGCCGGCTCCTTCGAGGTGAAGACGAAGAGCCCTTCGGCATGATCCGCTGGGGCGTGGATGCGGAGCGTTTCCCACTCCGCGAGCGCGGAGAGGAACTCGCGGCTGAGCTCGGTATCGTCCTCGTCGACGAGCGCCAGGTCGATTCGTGGCGATTTTCCCAGTCCGATCTGCTCGTCGAAGATGAAGGCGAAGATCGTGAAGAAGGCGATGGGGACGACGAAGGTCAGAAGAATCTCCGTCCGACCATGCCACATCCGTAGCAGACCGACGCGAACCACCGTCCAGATCATTCGCGCAGCTCCCGACCGGTGAGGTGGATGAAAACGGAGTGGAGAGAAGGGGGGTGGACCTCGAGGTCGCGGACCCTCGCACCACTCTCACGGATCCGAATCAGCAAATCCGGGAGCTCGAGGGCGACATCCTCGACCTCGGCGACGAGCTCCCGCCCATCACCGTCGGTCGTCATGCCGTCGAGCTTCGGACCCGCCTCGGCGAGTGTGAAGATGACTTTGCGTTTGGTTCCCACCGTGTTGGCGATGAGCTCGGCGAGCGTCCCCTCGGCGATGGCGTGACCGTGATCGATGATCACGATCCGATCGCACTGCTGCTCCGCTTCCTCCAGCTGGTGGGTGGTCAGCAGGATCGAAGTTCCCTGTCCCCACAGCTCGTCGAGCATCGTGAAGATCCGGTCGCGGCTCTGCGGGTCGACCCCGACCGTCGGCTCGTCGAGCAGGAGGATGAGCGGCCGGTGGAGAACGCCGCAGGCGATGTTGACGCGCCGTTTCATGCCGCTCGAGTAGGTCTTGGTGAGATCTCCGGCGCGGTCGGCGAGGCCGGTCCACTCCAGAGCCCAGTCGACCGCCTGACGCAGTTTGCTCCCCGTGAGCCCGTGGAATCGGCCAAAGGCCTCGAGGTTTTCGCGGGCCGTGAGATCGGGGTAGAGAGCGATCTCCTGCGGGACAAAGCCGAGCTCGTGACGTCCACCGCTCGGGGGGAGCCGCCGGCCCAGCATCTCGATCTTCCCGGCATCGGGGACCGCTCGGCCGCAGATGCATCGCACGAGAGTCGTCTTGCCGGCGCCGTTCGGACCGAGCAGTGCCAGACGCTCGCCGCGACGCAGCTCGAGACCGGCGTGGTCGAGCGCCGTGGTCAGCCCGAAACGCTTGACCACGTCGCGGACCATCAGGGCAGCTTCGGCCTCCACGCTGCCGAGGGTCGCGATTCGGTCACTCATGAGTGCCGGTCGGTTTTCTCGGTCGTGTCCACAATCGGTCGCGCGGCTCGTCGCCGGGCCCCTTGCCCCACTTCCTCGCCGCCCAGGATTTGGGTCCGGCGCTGAGGACGAGCGCGATCTTGCGCGCCTTGCTCGTCGATGTCCGCATGTCCCAGGCGCGAGGACCGCGCTCGAGGATCAGCCGGCCGATGTCGCTGTAGACCGCGTTGGCGGCCGCAATAGCCCAGGCTGAACGAGGCGGCAGCTGTGAGATCCCGAGCCACGACGATCGGTAGTACCGGTCGGCCTCGGAGAGAACCCTCCGCACCACCTCGAAGATGCCGTCTCGGTGCTCGGGTGCCGCCACTTTCTCGGCGGGGACACCGGCCTCGGTCAGCCAATCGAGGGGGAGGTACACGCGTCCGACCTCGGCGTCTTCCACCACATCGCGACAGATGTTGGTGAGCTGGAAGGCGAGCCCGAGATCAGTCGCGCGGTCAAGGGTCGGCTCGTCCCGCACGCCCATCACATAGGCCATCATCACCCCGACCACCCCGGCGACGTGGTAGCAGTACTCCACGGACTCGTCGAGGGTCCGATATTCTCGGCCTTCGACATCCATGACGAAACCGTCGAGGTGCTCCATCGGATAGCGTTGGGGCATGTCGCAATCGGCGACCACCCGCTGGAGACCCGCATAGATCGGATCGTGCACGGCTTCGCCGGCAAGGGCGCGCAAGGTCTCGGACCGCAGCCGGTCGACCCGCGCCCGACCTTCCTCTGGAGATAGCCGCGAGCCTTCGAAACCGAGCACCTGGTCGTCTCGGTCTGGTCATCGCAGTGGCGGCACCAGGCGTAGAGCATGTAGGCGCGGCCTCGGGTCTCGGGGTCGAAGAGTTTCGCCGCCGCGGCGAAGCTGGTGGAACCCTTTTCGATGACCGCCTGGCCGTGGTTGACGACGTGGTCCATGGCACTGCCCTCAAGCGCCCTCGCCGAGGAGATCGCCGATCATCAAACCCGCGGTCGCCTTGGCCGAGTTGACAACGCCGGGAACTCCGGCCCCCGGATGGGTGCCGGCGCCCGCAAAGTAGAGGCCGCCGATCTTCCTGTCCCGGTTGTGGACCCTGAACCACGCGCTCTGGGTCAGGATCGGTTCGAGCGAAAAGGCGGAGCCGAGATGCGAATTGAGGGTGTTCTGGAAGTGATCTGGGGTGATGATCCGCACGGTTTCGATGTCGGCCTGAAGATTGGGAAGATAGCGATTCTCGAGGTAGGCGAGGATCTTGTCTCGATACCGCGGACCCTCCTCACTCCAGTCGACCGGCGCGTTGCCGAGGTGGGGGACCGGCGACAGGACGTAGAAGGCCTCGCAGCCCTCGGGCGCCACCGACGGATCGGTCAGGGTCGGGGCGTGGAGGTAGAGCGAGAAATCGTCGGAGACATCGGGTCCGTTGAAGATCTCGTCGAGGTGCGGTTTGTAGCGCGGACCGAAGAGGATGTCGTGGTGGGCGATCTGGGTGTGGCGCCGCCGGACCCCGAAGTAGACCACAAAGAGCGACATGCTGAAGCGCCTGCTTTTCAGCCGCGCGGCCTCACGCTGGGCGGAGCTGTTCTCGCCGAGCAGGGCGTCGTAGGTGTGGACGACGTCGGCGTTGGAGGCGACGGCGTCGAAATCGCCGTGCCAACCGTCGGCGGTGGTCAGCCCGGTGACCCTGCCGTTGGAGGTATGGATCCGCTCCACCGGCGAGTCGAGGCGGATCTCGCCGCCGAGCTCCTTGAAGAGGTCGACCAGCGCCGTGACCAGGGCGCCGGTGCCTCCCTTGACGAAGAAGACCCCCCAGTTGCGCTCGAGATAGTGGATCAGGGTGTAGATCGACGACGAGGTGAAGGGGTTGCCGCCGACGAGCAGGGGATGGAAGCTGAAGACCTG
>SBFI01000335.1 GCA_006227875.1 Acidobacteriota bacterium | reverse complement strand
TAGCCGGGTCGAGAACCCGCGGCCCCAGGCGGCCGCCGTGGCTGCCCGGGGTCGGGACCGGAGGGGGCTCACCGCAGCGGAGCCATCCTCCCGCGTAGCGGAGGGGAGCCCCCGGAGGTCTCGAGACCGGGCTACCGCATATCGTGGAGGTAACGCGGCACTTCGGCGTTGCCGCACATCCGTGGGTGTGGAAGGATCTGGTTGTTGAAAGGAGGAGTAATGCGATATCTGACAGGAATCGTTTGCCTGGCGCTGCTGATTGCCCTGGGCTGTGCCCCGGCGGAGCAGCCGGGGGTTGTGGAGGAAGCGGCCGTAGGGATGGAGGTCGCGGGTCAGCCGGTCGCCGCCGACATTGAAGAGCGCCTGGCGCGCTACGCGCCTACCGAGATGACCGCCGACCTTTCCGGGGTGCCGGAGGAGGAGCGAGCGGTGCTGGTCGAGCTGATCAAGGCCGGTCAGATCATGGACGAGATCTTCTTGCGCCAGGTCTGGACCGGCAATCCCGATCTCCGGACGGCGGCTCTCGATGCCGGCGGTTCGCTGGCGACTTTCTACGAAGTCAACTTTGGCCCCTGGGACCGTCTGGCCGAGATGGAGCCTTACATCGGTGCCATGCCCCACCCCGCCGGCGCCGGCTACTACCCGATCGACATGAGCAAGGAGGAGCTCGAGGCCTGGGTCGAGGAGCATCCGGAGGAGGGTGAAGCACTAAAGGGTCTCTTTGCCGTCGTCCGTCGGGAGGGAGACGGGCTGGTGGCCGTACCCTACTCGGAGGCCTATCGCGAGTGGCTCGAGCCGGCGGCCGCGCATCTGCGAAGGGCGGCGGAGCTTACGTCCAACGATTCGCTCAAGACCTTTCTCGAGTCCAGGGCCGATGCCTTCTTCAGCGATGACTACTACCAGAGTGACAAGGACTGGATGGAGCTCGACTCGCCGGTGGAGGTCACCATCGGACCGTACGAGACCTACGAAGATGGACTGTTCGGCTACAAGGCCGCCTTCGAGGCGTTTGTGACCGTCGACCTGCCCGAGGAATCGGCGGCACTCGACCGCTTCAAGAACGAGCTGCCGTGGCTCGAGCGCAATCTGCCAATCCCCGATGAGCACAAGAACTTCGACCGCGGGACCGAGAGCCCCATGCGTGTGGTCGACGAGATCTATGTCGGTGGCGACAGCAAGGCGGGGGTCCAGACCCTGGCCTTCAACCTCCCCAACGACGAGCGGGTGCGCGAAGAGAAGGGCTCGAAGAAAGTCATGCTCCGCAATGTCCTGCGGGCCAAGTACGACAAGATCCTGGTGCCGATCGCCGAGAGAGTACTGGCCGCCGACCAGGTCGACTCGACCTCTTTTGATGCCTTCTTCGCCGAGAGCCTCCATCACGAGCTCTCACACGGCCTGGGACCCGGCAAGATCACGCTGGATGGCCGCGACACCGAGGTTCGCCTCGAGCTCAAGGATCTCTACTCGACCCTGGAGGAGGCCAAGGCGGATGTCATGGGGATCTACAACATCCTGGCCCTGATCGAGAAGGGTGAGATTCCCGCCGAGCTGCGCGACACCCTGGAGGCCACCTATGTGGCGGGGCTCTTCCGCTCGGCCCGCTTCGGTGTGCACGAGGCCCACGGCCGGGGCGTGATCTCCCAGTTCAACTATCTGCTGGAGAAGGGTGCGCTCGAGGTCGACGAGGAGGGTCGGTTCCGCGCGGTGTCGGAGAACTTTGCCCAGGGCATCACCGATCTGCTTACCGACATGCTGATGCTGCAGGCGACCGGCGACTACGAGGGCACAAAGCTTTTCCTGGAGACCTACGGCCGGCCGTCGCCGAGTCTCTTGGGCGCCATCGACCGGTTGGAGGATGTTCCGGTGGATGTGCGACCGATCTACACCACGGCCGAGGAACTGCTGGCGGCAAGCTAGACCGGCGAGACGAGTACGAATCACCGACAGTCAGCCCCTGTCGGCAGGAACAAAGGGGAGCGAGGACACCACCCGGTGCCCTCGCTCTTCTCTTTTTCTTCAGCGTCGGCTCAATCCGAGAACGAGCCCCGTCCGACGGTAATGCGGACTACCGGGTTCCGCCAGTCGTGCTCGGCCGGTACGAGATCCGCGATGCCGTGGATTCCAGAGTGGACATGGACGAACCCTTCCGCGCCATCGGTATCTCGCGCGCCACCGTTGCCGCAGGGCGGTCCGGGGATGTAGGTGCAGCTCTCGCTGTTGACCTCGCTACCGGCATCGTAGGCCGGAACCGAGAAGACCTTTGTTCGCGGTCGACCTCGGACATCGGCACTGTCAAGACCGAAAAAGGCGTCGTTGGTCGTCACCAGCATGCCAAGGGCGGACAATCGCGTCCAAGGGCCGGCGCCATTGAGATTGAAGGTCACCGAGTCCCCCGGCAGCAGCGGGCCTTCGGCGATGTCGAAATCGGCCACCTCCGGGTTGGCGGCCAGGGCGGCGAGCAGTCCGGCACTGTCGGCATCCTCGGCCAGCGCCGCCACCTGACTGCTGGCCTCCTCGCCGGCGCGGAAGACATAGGTGGCGGCCGAATGGGTGACGACCACCGGCGGACTGATGATCTGTCCCGAGGTCAAGTTGGTGATGGTTACGCGGACGTTTTGCGGCCCCTGGGCTCCGGCGCTGATCGGCATCAGCACCAAGAGCGAGGCTGCGGGGATCCAGCTTCGATTCATGGCATCTCCTTTTGGCTATCTCGGGCGCCGATCCTTTTCGGGCCCGGCAAGGAGAAGCCTCTTCGAGTCGGGTCACATCATCGTCACGAAGATCTCACGATTCCTTCAAATCGAGGACGACCTCAGCCTCTAGCCGGCGGCCGCCGCCTCGACCCCGGCCAGCGAGAAACTGAAGCGGGATCCCTTTCCCTCTTCGCTCTTCACCACGATCCGGCCGCCATGGAGCTCGACCACCCGGTGAGCGATGGCCAGACCGAGACCGGAGCCCCGATCATCGGTTGTGGCCGAGCGGCCCCTGTAGAAACGATCAAAGATCCTGGGTAGCTCGGACGAAGCGATCCCCTGTCCCGTATCCTCTACCGAGACCTCGATCAGACCGTTCTCCATCTCGACCCCCACCTCCACCCGCCCACCCGCCGCGGTGAAACGAATCGCGTTCTCGATCAGGTTGACCAGTGCACGCTCGATCAGCCGGATATCGGCCACGACCTGGGGTAGAGACTCCGGGCTGTGACAGACGATCTCCAGGCCTCGCTGTTCCGCCTGCAGTCGGAAGCGCTGCACGTTGTCCTGCACCAGCTCGGACAGCGAAAAGGCTTCCAGATTGAGCTCGACGTCGGCGGCGTCCAGTCGGGTCAGCTCGAAGAGCTCGTCCACCAGCTCACCGAGGCGCTCCGAATGGCGGAGCGCAATCTCCACGTACTCCCGTCGCTCTTCCGGCGAAAGGGTCTCCTCCTTGAGCTGCAGCGTCTCGAGATAGCCGCTGAGCGCCGCTATCGGCGTGCGCAAGTCGTGCGAGACACTCGAAACCAACTCGCGCCGCTCGCGGTGGAGATTCTCGGTCTCCTCGAGATAGGCCTCTACCCTTTCCACCAGACCGTCGAAGGTGCTCTCCAACCGGCCGATCTCGTCGCCAGCCTCGATCGCCTTCTCCTTACTACCAAGCTGCAGGGACTCGAAACGCGAAACCTTTCGATGGAGCGCCCAGAGACGACGTGTCAGACGACCAAAGATGAGAAGACCGGCGGCGACCGCCACCAGCACCGCGGCAATCCCGGTCCAGAGGCTCAACCGCAGGATGTAGCTCGCCGCCAGACGCTCGGCGGCGGAGTCGTAGAGATCGCCACCCAGAACGATGTAGAGGTATCCCTCGATGGACTCCCCGTCCGGTCTGATCGGCGCCGCCGAAAAGACCTTGCGACGGTCGGGATTGCGGGGATTGTCACCAAGGATGGGAAGCTCGCCATCCACCTCCAGGAACTGCTGGATCGGCTCGAGCGAGACCGATTCCAGCTGCACCTTGCCCGCCGGAGCCGAGAAGGCAAGCACACGACCACCGGGATCGAGAAGATAGAGCTCGATGCTCGGATTGATCACCATCAGGGAGTGGAAGAGCTCCTCCAAGGCGGCACTGTCGACGTTGCCAGCACGGATCAGGCTGGTCTCGTGGGCGATCTTCTCCGCCAGATCCAGGTTCAGCTTTTGGTTGACCTCGCGGATGTAGGCCTCGGTCGTGATCCAGGTCGATCCCACATGCAGGATGCCCAACAACAAAACGAGACCCACCAGGGCGAGAGTCAGCCGCACCCGCAAGGTAGCCATCAGGAACCTCCCTCGTCCGCACCCGCGGGTTCGGCAAACTTGTAACCGACACCCCAGACCGTGAGGACGAGCTCGGGTTTTCCGGGGTCGTCTTCGATCTTGGCCCGCAGGCGGTTGATGTGAGAGTTGACGGTGTGCTCGTACCCGCCATGACCGTAGCCCCAGACATGATCCAGGAGCTCGGCCCGGGAGTAGACACGGCCCGGGTGTGCCGCAAAAAAGGCAAGCAGGTCGAACTCCTTGGCGGTTAGCTCGATCTCCTGCTCACCCTTGGTGACCTGTCTTCGATCCATATCCACCGTCAGCTCGCCGAGCTCGAGGCGGCTCTCGGGCGCCCGATCGGACAAGGCCTCCTCGCGCCTCAGGATCGCCTTCACCCTCGCCACCAGCTCGCGCACGCTGAAGGGCTTGGTCAGATAGTCATCGGCACCGATCTCCAGCCCCAGCACCCGGTCGAGCTCGCTCGATCTGGCGGTGAGCATCAGAATCGGCAAGTAGTCGCTGGCTGCCCGGATACGCCGGCAGACTTCGAGACCGTCGACACCGGGCAGCATGAGATCGAGGACCACGAGATCGAATCGACCACTGGACGCGGCGGCCAGACCGCTGGCACCGTCGTTGCGGACCGTCACCTCCCAGCCCTGGTCCCGCAGATGGATCTCCACCAGCCGGGCGATCTCCCGTTCGTCCTCGATCACCAGAATCTTCTTGCTCACGGGAGAGAGTTTAACGGTGATTCTTCACAAAACCATCACGGCGTGAATTCGGCCGACGCCGGCCGGGCCCGGTTGTTTCTTTGCGAGGCGTGTGATCAGGCAGGTGCCAGAACTCGAAGACCGGCCCTGCTCGCAGCTTCGGAGAGATCCGCATCGTAGACGATCATCGCCTCGACCTCGGGCGCCAGGGACAAAGCCGAGGCTAGGTGAATTGCATCCAGTGAGCGCAGCGTCTCGGGCTCGATGTTCGCTGCCCCTGCCAGAATTTCGTCGTCGACCCGAACCAGGTGAAGCGCCGCCATGACCACAGCAGCCCGGGTGTGGACTTCCGAGTCTCGAGAGGCTCGCCGGGCTGCGCGCATGACCTCGACCGTCGCGAGTGCACTCGAAATCGGCTCGACCTGGTCGCCCAGAAGCGTCAAGAGCGCGGTGCTTTCCGCCTCCGGCAACACAAGCTTTACCAACGCCGAGGAGTCGACATAAATCGGGACCCCGGCCAAGTCAGTCCTCCTCCCGCTGCTCGCGCAAAGCCTCACTGATTGGCATTACCACCGGGCGATCCGGTGGCTGGCCCAGACTCACGATATCCAAGCGGGCCGGGATCGCACGACCGGACGCGACAAGCCGATCTGTGAATTCGGACTCCTCGGGCAGTGGCCCGAGAAGCGCCACCTGCCGTCCGCGGTCGGTGACCCGAAAGGCCTCTCCCGACTCAACTCGGCGGAGATATTTGCTCAGATTCTGGCGCAACTCACGGATACCCACTGTACTCACCCCGGCCATGTAGCACATTGTAGCACATTGACTCTGCTGCCCTTCCTCCCTGACCACATAAGGGGAGACGGATTCCTCGGCCCATTTAGCTCACCAGCTCCCCCGCTCGACACCGGCTTTGGCGTAAAAGGGAGAGGGAGGGGTTCAGGCCTTGCTGAGACCCAGGGTCTCTAGCCGGGCCAGCATGCGCTCGACGTGGGTGGCCCGCCAGTAGACCCGGCCACAGCCGGAACAA
>SBFI01000138.1 GCA_006227875.1 Acidobacteriota bacterium | reverse complement strand
AGATCCGGACCCTGATCACCCACCTGGACACGCCCCTGGAACAGGGCGGCAACACCCAGGTGATCTACCTGAATTACGCCGACGCCGAGGATCTCTCGTCCCGGCTCCGCGACCAGGCTAGCCAGATCACCGGGCAGGGGCAGCCCGGACAGCAGGGGGCAGCCGCGGCGGCGTCGCGTCGCAACGACGGCATCACGATCTGGGCCGACCCCGCCACGAATGCATTGATCATCACGGCGCCGCCCGATGCCATGCGGGTCCTCAAGTCCGTCATCGCTCAACTCGACATCCGTCGCGCCCAGGTCCTGGTGGAGGCGATCGTCGCCGAGGTCTCGTACAACAAGGCCGCACAGCTGGGCGTGAGCTGGGTCATCGACGGCACCGAGGGCGGCAACATCGTCGGCCTGACCAAGTTCACCAGCGCGCTCAACGTCACCGACATCGGCGGCGCCCTGGTGGGCGACGAAGACCAGATCGGGCAGGCGCTGCAGGCGATCCCGGACGGCGCCTCCATAGGCATCGGCGATTTCAGCGGCAGCACCCGGTGGGCGGCGATCATCCGCGCCCTGCTCGGCGATGCGTCCACCAACGTTCTGGCGACGCCGACCATCATGACCCTGGACAACGAGGAAGCCGAGCTGTCCGTCGGCCAGGAAGTGCCCTTTGTAACCGGCCAGTTCACCAACACCGGCGCCGCCCAGGGCTCCGTGAACCCCTTCCAGACGATCCAGCGCGAGGACGTGGGCCTCAAGCTCAAGGTCACGCCCCAGATCAACGAGGGCGACGCGCTGATCCTGGAGATCCAGCTCGAGAACTCGAATCTGCAGGCCAGCTCCCAGGGTGCGGTGGACCTGGTCACCAACGAGCGCACGATCACCCAGAAGGTCCTCGTGGAGAACGGCCAGGTCCTCGTGATGGGCGGACTGGTGGACGACCAGATTGTCGAGATCGACGAGAAGGTCCCGTTCCTCGGCGACATCCCCTTCGCCGGCAACCTGTTCAAGTCGCAGAGTTCGACGGTGACCAAGCGGACCCTGATGGTGTTCATCAGGCCGGTGATCATCCGGGACGCCAAGACGGCGTCCAACGTGACCAACAAGAAGTACCGGCTGATGCGGGGCGTGCAGCTTGGCGAGCGCGAGGAAGGAGATGTCCTGATGATGCAGGACCTGCGCCGGCCGGTCATGCCGGAACTGCCCGAGGGTGGGCTACCACCCGAGGTCCCGACCGGCATCATGGGACGGGACCCGTCGATCTATCCGACCGTCAAACCCGAGGCCGAGACCGAAGAGGCAACGGAGCAGGCGCCGGAGGAAGCGGCGCCACCGCCCGAGGAGTCGCAGTAGGCGTTATGGAAGTGGAAGCCACCGACAGCGCTGAAACGGCTGCGGCCCCGGGCGGATCAGAAGCCCGCCAGCCGATCCGGCGGTTGCCGTTCGCCTTCGCGAAGCGCCACGGGGTGTTCGTCGAGGACGTCGAGGCCGAGGAACCGGTCGCGATCTTCCGCAGCGACACGCAGCCGTCCAGCATCGCGGAGGTGCGCCGCGTCCTGGGCCGGCGTCTGAAGCTGCGGAGGGTGGACGACGAGGAATTCGACCAACTCCTCCAGGCCAGTTACGAAGGCGGCTCGAATAGCGCCATGCAGATGGTGGAGGGGCTGCAGGAGGAAGACGACCTGTTCCGGGTCGCCCAGGAACTGCCCGAGCCCTCGGATCTGCTCGAGAGCGAGGACGACGCACCGATCATCCGCCTGATCAATGCGGTGCTCGCGCAGGCGGTCAAGGAGAACGCCTCGGACATCCATATCGAGCCGTTCGAGAACCGCCTCGTCGTCCGCTTCCGTATCGATGGCGTACTGCACGAGGTGCTCCAGTCCAGGCGTGCGGTGGCCCCACTGGTGGTCTCCAGGATCAAGGTCATGTCGAAGCTGGACATCGCCGAGAAACGCCTGCCACAGGACGGCCGTATCTCGCTGAAGGTCGCGGGTCGCGCGGTAGACGTGCGGGTATCGACCATCCCGTCCGGACACGGCGAGCGGGTCGTCATGCGCCTGTTGGACAAGCAAGCGGGTCGCCTCCAGCTGGAGGCGCTCGGGATGGCCGGCCAGACCGAGCGACTGGTGGACAAGCTGATCCGCAAGCCCCACGGGATCCTGCTGGTCACCGGCCCGACGGGTTCGGGCAAGACCACGTCGCTGTACGCTGCGCTGGCGCGGATCAACGACCGCAGTCGGAACATCATGACGGTCGAGGACCCGATCGAGTACTACATCGACGGCATCGGGCAGACCCAGGTCAACACCAAGGTCGACATGACCTTCGCCCGGGGCCTGAGGGCGATCCTCCGCCAGGACCCGGACGTCGTCATGGTCGGCGAGATCCGTGACCTGGAGACCGCCGAGATCGCGGTGCAGGCGTCGCTCACCGGCCACCTCGTGCTCTCGACTCTGCACACGAATACGGCCGTGGGTGCCGTGACTCGACTGCGGGACATGGGCGTTGAGCCCTTCCTGCTGTCGTCCAGCCTCCTCGGCGTAATGGCCCAGCGGCTGGTCCGCATCCTGTGCGACAAGTGCAAGCAGGCCTCCACGCCGAACGAAGCCGAACGGGCGGTGCTCAAGCTGGAGCCAGGCGAGCAGATAACCATCCACCGGGCTGTCGGCTGCGAGGTCTGCAGCGGCACCGGCTATCGCGGCCGGACAGGCATCTACGAGATGGTGGAGATCGACGACGAGATGCGCGGCATGATCCACGAGGGTGCCAGTGAGCAAAAGATGGAGAAATATGCCCGCACCCGGACGCCCGGTATCCGCGAAGACGGACTCAAGAAAGTCACCGAAGGGGTCACCACCCTCGAAGAGGTGGTCCGGGTCACATACGCGGAGTAATGGGCGCCTTCGAATACACGGCCGTCGACGACGGCGGACGACAGCGTCGCGGAGTCCTTGACGGCGACACGGCGCGGCAGGTGCGCCAGACCCTGAGGGACCGCGGATTGATCCCGCTGTCGGTCGCCGAGGTCGTGGAGAAGCAGGCCGGCGGCCGGCCTACCTTGTCGTTCCGCCGCGGCATCAGCCCCATGGACCTGGCGCTGGTAACCCGCCAACTGGCCACGCTGGTGCGTTCCAGCATGCCGCTGGAGGAATCCCTGCTGGCGGTCAGCCAACAATCGGACAAGCCGCGGCTGAAGAGCATCCTGCTCGGTGTCCGGTCGCGGGTCATGGAGGGCCACAGCCTGGCCGAGGGACTTGCCGACTTCCCGCAGGCATTCCCCGAACTCTTTCGTGCGACCGTCGCGGCCGGAGAACAATCGGGCCACCTGGACACGATCCTCGAGCGCCTGGCGGACTA
>SBFI01000401.1 GCA_006227875.1 Acidobacteriota bacterium | reverse complement strand
CACGTCTGCGCTCATGATCTCGCGCAGCAGCCTCTCGCGATCGGCAGTCAGCAGACGCCAGAGATTTGCCAGACCGATGAGATGTCCCCGGTCATCGGTGACATAGAGGTAGAAGAGACGGCGTCCCTCGGCAATCTCGCGAATTGCCTCCAGCGTGTGCGCCACTGTCTGATCGGCGCGGAAGAAGACAACATCCGGGTTCATTAGACCGCCGGCAGTAGTGCCACCGTGGACCATCAGATTCCCGAGTCGAGCGGCCAGAGGCTTGTCGAGCGCTGCCAGTAGCTCTTCGCGCCGCTCCTCGTCGAGACCCTCCAGCAGGTCGACCGCGTCGTCGGCAGGCAGCCGGCCAAGGATGACCGCCAGCTTCTGGTCGGAGATCTCACCCAGAAGCTGTCGTTGAATGTCCGGGTCGAGCTCGCTGAGGGTGGCGGCCGCCAGCCGCTGTTCGAAAAGCACCTCCAGCACGTGGAGCTGCTCGTCGGGGCGTAGCAGAGGGAAAAGCTGCGCGATGTCGGCCGGATGGACCTTCCCCAACGCGTGCCTCAACTGCCGCCCGGCTCGCTGACGCATGAGGCGTAAGAGAAGTCGCTGGCGCTGGCTGCTGGGGAGGTACTCGATGAGCCTGGTTTGGGGCGAGGCCATGCGGGCAATGTTACGATAGGTGCCGGCTGGAAAGGGAGCCGCCGCGAGTCGAGATCCAGTGGTGAGCGACGGCGATCTCCCAAACACATCTTTCCGAAACAGAGCATGATTCGCGAGCTTTTTCATATCGGTCCTGTATCCATCAGCCCGTTCGGGGTGATGATGGCACTGGCTTTTCTGGCGAGCTACGGGTTCCTGAGATGGGGGCTCAAGCGCCAAGGGATCGGCGACGAGGAGGATGCCGGTGCCATCATGCTGGCCGCCGGTTTTGGCGGTATCGCCGGGGCCAAGATCTACTACGCGATTCTCTACAGCGACTGGCGGCTCCTGTTTCAGCGTACCGGTCTTGTTTGGTACGGAGGTTTTATCCTGGCGACGCTGGTGGTCTATTGGGTCGGCACCCGTCGCGGGTTGCCGGTGCGTGCAACCGCGGACGTGATCGCGCCGTCTTTGGCGCTCGGCTACGCCGTCGGGCGAATTGGCTGCTTCCTGGTCGGTGACGACTACGGGATGCCGACCGATCTGCCATGGGGCGTACGATTCCCCTACGGTCTCCCGGGTCCGACGACGGCAGGCTTTATGCGAGCCGAGTACCAGGCGCAGGTTCCGGACGTCTTCCCCGATCACCAGCTGATCCCGGTCCATCCCACGCAGCTCTACGAGACTCTGGCCTGTCTGGGGATCTGTTTGTTTGGCGTGTGGTTGCTGCGTCGTGGCATACGACCGGGTTCAACGGCGCTTGTCGTCTTCGGTCTCCTGGCCGTGGAAAGGTTCCTGGTCGAGTTCGTCCGCGCCAAGGACGATCACTTCTTTGGCGCCCTCACCCTGGCCCAGCTTCTGAGTCTTGCGGTGCTGGTATTCCTGGTCATCGTGTGGATGAAGTGGAGGGCCGACGACCGCCGCGCCGGGCAGGCCGGCGAGTGATTGTGGCGGGCGGGTTCGATACCTCCTCGAATCGAAGGGACGAGTAAGAACATGGCTGACACCAACGAGGTGCTGGATCTGTTGATCGTGGGTGCGGGCCCCACCGGCATCGCCATCGGTGCCGAAGCTCGCAAAGCGGGTCTTGGCATCCTGTTGGTGGATCGGGGCCCCCTGGTCGGCAATCTGCTGGGCTTCCCGACCTATATGAGCTTCTTCACCACCCGGGATCTGCTCGAGATCGCCGATGTGCCGTTCGCCATCCCGGAGGACAAGCCAACCCGTCGACAGGCTCTGGTCTACTACCAGGCGGTGGCCACAAAATACCGTCTGCCGCTGGCCCTGCGCGAAGAGGTGACCAGGGTGCGGAGGGAGGGCGAGCTCTTCGAGGTGGAAACCAGCAAAGGGGACAAGCCGCGGCTCCGCTCGGCGCGGGCCGTCGCCCTGGCCACCGGTTACTTCCACAACCCACGCCGGCTTGGCGTCCCGGGGGAAGATCTACCCTGGGTGAGAGGTCGCTATCGGGAGCCCTACGAGCACTACGGCGACCGGGTGGCGGTGATCGGGGGGGGGAACACGGCGGTGGAAACGGCTCTGGACCTCTGGAGAAACGGTGCCGAGGTGACCCTCGTCCACCGCGGCTCGCAGGTGAGAGGCTCGGTCAAGTACTGGCTGAAGCCCGATTTGGAGAACCGGATCGACGAGGGCTCGATTGCGGCTCGGTTCGACAGCCAAGTCGTAGGCTTCGAGCCCGGTGGTATCGAGCTCCGCGGTCCCCAGGGGAGCGAGCGGCTACCTGCCGACTTCGCCTATGTGCTCATCGGCTATACCCCCGACGTCTCACTGCAGGAGAGGTGCGGGGTCGAGATCGACGCCGAGACCCTTGTTCCCAGCTTCGACCCCGACACCTGTGAGAGCAATGTTCCCGGCCTCTATGTGGCCGGCACCCTCCAGGCGGGGGCGCGAACCGATCAGATCTTTATCGAGAACTCCCGTGACCATGGGGCCAGGATCGTCCATCATCTGGTACACCGGCTGGGACTTTCCGGGACACCCTCGCCAGTCGGGACGGTCGACTCCTGAAATGAGTTCACCGGCAGGCACCGTTTTCGAGCCCTGCACAGGGCACGGCACTTGCATAGTGAGGGCGCGAAGAGGCCGCCGGCGTCTCGGCTGTCGGCCGCAATCCGCTACCAAGAGGATGCCATGAGTTGTCTAGCTCGATCTCTGTCGACCTTTCTTGCTCTGCTGCTGACCGGCGCACCCACCGTCCTTGCGCAATCGTCCCCCAGCCCGCTTCCCGGTGTCTTTACCGAGGTCATGGATGTGCGGGTGGTGAATCTGGAAGTCGTGGTCACCGACAAGGATGGGGTCCCCGTGCGGGGACTCGGGGCGGACGATTTTGTGATCCGAGTCGACGGGGAAGAGGTTCCGGTCGACTACTTCACCGAGGTGCGCGGCGGTGTGGCCGCCGAGGTTCCACCGTCGCAGGAGGCCGCCGGTATCGCCGAGATCCCGGCCGTGGTGCCGGGCAAACCGGTAAGCACCAGCTACCTGGTCTTTATCGACGAGCTCTTCTCCCTACCTCCCGATCGCGATGCGGTGCTGGAAGCCTTGGAGGCCGAGCTGCCGAGGCTGGGCCCTGAAGATCGCATGGCGATCGTTGCCTTCAACGGTCGGGATCTGGACATGTTGTCCACCTGGAGTAACTCGGTGCCAGCGTTGACACGTGTCTTGAAAAAGGCCCGGCAACGGCCGACCTATGGCATTCAACGTATGTCGGAACAGCGGCAGTACAATTTCGATCGGCTCCTCGATGCAAGCACCCGGCTGCGGGCCGGGGAGTTCGACCCGGTGAGGTTCTACCGCTACGACCTGACACCGAGCGAGCGCTATTTCGTGGATAAACTCACCGACCATGTCCAGAGGTCGGTCGCGGCGGCCACGGCCACCCTGCGCAGCTTTGCCCAGCCGCCGGGTCGCAAGGTGATGCTGCTCTATTCAGGGGGTTGGCCCTACTTGCCGGTGGCCTTTCTTACGAGCCCGTTTTCCTGGTTGATTCTGGAGGCCCAAACGCCCCAGGGCTCCGAGCTGTTTCGACCGCTGAGCGATGCCGCCAACCTGCTGGGCTACACGCTCTATCCAGTCGATGTCCCCGGTTTCGCCGACCGCCTGGCCCGGACGACTTTGTCGAATTCGGCCGAGTTTGCCAGCCAAACCCCTGCCGGGGTGGGTGCCGAAAGCGCCTTTCTGCGGCGACAGGAGTTGCACTACAGCCTGCGTTTCCTGGCCGAGGAGACGGGCGGTGAGGCGTTTGTCGACGCCCGCCGGCTGGCGGCCTTCGAGGGAACGGTGTCGGACACCCGTTCCTACTACTGGCTCGGATTCACCCCGACCAGGGGTTGGGACAACCAACGCCACGACATCGATGTCCAACTGCGGACTCCTGGCTTGAGGGTGCGCACGCGAGCCGGATTCCTCGACTCGTCACGCGAACACGACGTCACCATGGCCGTCGAGAGCACCCTCCTTTTTGGCAGCCCTCCAGGACACGAAGCGCTGCAGGTGGCGCTTGGGAAGCCACGTAAGGCGGGTCGCAAGAAGATGGAAGTGCCGCTCGACGTCGTCATTCCCCTCGATAGTGTGATCTTCTTGCCGGTCGAAGACGGGCAGGTCGCGGAGTTGGAGCTGCGCGTGGCGGTCCGCGACGATGAGGGCCGGAGTGCCGAGATTCCGGTGGTGCCGCTGGTGATTCGGACCGACGTACCTCCTGAGGCGGGCGCCATTTCCCGCTATGAAACCAGCCTGAGGCTCAGGCGGCGGCCTCACCGAGCTGTGGTGGCGGTCTACGATCGGGCAAGTGGTAGGATCTTGTCCTCCACGACCGAGATCTCGACGGAGACACTGCCCAAGTAGAGCATCGAGTCGAGATCGAGGACCAGGATCCACGACCCATGTACAAAGGCCCACTGATTCTCGCTGCTGCTTTCCTTCTTGCCGTGGCGCCAATCACGGCCCAGGAGGTGGACGAGTCGGCCCAGGGCGTGACCGAACCCGGCCAAGACGACGCCTACATCGAAACGGTCGACGTGACCGTTGTCAATGTCGATGTCCATGTAACCGACAAGAAGGGAAATCCGATCCAGGGCCTGACAAAAGAGGATTTCAAAGTCTACGAGAATGGAAGAGAGGTCGTCATCTCCAATTTCTCCGTGGTCGAGGATGGTCAGGCACGGACGGCGCGGGCTCCTTCAGGGCAAAAAGATCGCGTCGCACAGGAGCCTGGACCGCGAGTGGCTCCCCATCTCGAGACCGCCCCGGTGCCGGAGGACCAGCGTCTCCACCTGGTGGTCTACATAGATAATTTCAACATTCGACCCTTCAATCGGAACCGGGTCTTTCGCCGGTTGCGCGAGTTTCTTCAAGGCAAACTAAGCCGCGACGATCGGGTCATGCTCGTCTCCTACGATCGGTCACTCCACGTCCGCCGGGAATTCACCAGCGATGCCCAGCTCATTGCCAGCGCGCTTTTCGAGCTCGAATCACTCTCCGGTTTTGGTGTTCAGGCCGACTCGGATCGACGTGATGTCGTCGATGCCATCGACCAGGCTAACGAGGCGAGAGAGGTCACTTGGCGGGCACGCCAGTACGCTGAGTCGGCCTTCAACGATCTGAGCTTCTCGATCGACGCCCTCAAAGAAGCTCTCACCTGGCTGGCAGGGCTCCCCGGTCGCAAGGCGATTCTCTACGTCAGTGATGGACTGCCGATGGTGCCGGGAGAGGATCTGTTCTACATGATCAGCGAGAAATTCAGAGACTCGAGCGTGATGTCAACCGCTCGGGAATTCGACGCCGCGAGACGGTTTCAGGAGCTGGTGGCCTTGGCCAACTCCAATCGGGTCACGTTCTATGCCATCGACGCCTCCGGTCTGCGAGTATCGGAGATTTACAGTGCACAAAAAGCATCCGTCAGTCGCGATGGGGCGGAGACTATCGGCGAGTCGGTCTATATCAATAATCTCCTAGCACCTATACGAATGCTTGCCGAGGAGACCGGAGGCCAGGCCATCTACAACACCAATGACGTGGGACCGGGTCTCGATCGTGTCGCCAGCGACTTTGATTCCTACTATTCTCTGGGCTATACCCCGGGGCACGGTGGCAGCGGTCGCTATTACAAGATCGAGGTCAAGGTTCGGCGTAAGGGACTCAAGGTCCGACATCGGGAGGGTTATCGGGACAAACCTCTCCACACACGGATGGGGGAGGGGACCCTCTCCAGCCTGCGCTTCGGCTACGGCAGCAACCCTCTCGACTTGATGATCCAACTCGGGAGGGGAGTCTCTGCGGGCCAGGGCCAATGGGATGTCCCGATTGTCGTAGGAATCTACCTTGACAAGATCGTTTTGGTGGCCCGTGAAGAGTTCCACGAAGCTCGTCTGAAGCTCTATTTTGGGGCCATGGACGAGAAAGGTCGGGTGTCGCAGATCCAGGAGTACCCTTTGCCATTGAAGATTTCCAACGACCAGATGGACACAGCGCGGGAGGAACCATTTGTGTTCCAGGAAAAGATGCGAATGCGATCCGGACTACACCGTGTCGCCGTGGGTCTTTGGGATGAAATCGGAGCCGAGGGCTCCTTCGTCACCGAAGCCGTGATGGTGGGTGGAGGATGAGAAAGAACAATGACGGCTGGCTCGGAGCCCTCCGCTCGCTGGGTCAGGCGGGTGGCGAGCTGTTACGCGCCGAGCTCGATGCTCTGGGGTCGGATCTGTCCGCTTCAGGGGCCAGCCTGGCCCGGGCGATCGGTTTCTTTCTGGCGGCCGTTTTTGTGATTTTCTGGGCCATTGGAGCGCTGGGTTACTTCTCGATCGAGTTGCTGGCCCTGTGGCTGCCGAGATGGAGCTCTGCCCTGATCGTTTTCGTGCTGCTGCTGATCGTTGTCTGGATCCTGTGGATGTTGGCGAAGCGAAAGCTCCGGCAAGCGGAGAGACCGACGGATACGGTTCGTCGACGAGTTGCCGATCATCTCGACTGGTGGCAGGATCGGGTCCTCGACGGTCCGGCGGGTGAGCGGGAACGTCTCGAGTCGAGAGAGAGCCGCGAGGAGAGAGAATAGTGAGCAGCAGTCGGGACCTCGACGACTCACGGTTGCAGTTCGAGCGGGAATGGCGTCGACTTCGCCGGTCAATGGGACGGGAGGTCGGACGGGAGCCGCGACGGGGCCGGAGTTGGGCCTTGCCGGTGATGGCGCTGGCCGCCGGCGTGGCGATTGCCTGGGCAGTCCGTGGTAGGGGACCCGCGCGACTGCGCGGGACCCCTACGACGGACTGCTAGCCTTCAAAGGCCGCAAGAGCCTCAAATCTTCAAACTGAGCTTCCCTGCCCGAGCCTTGCGGGCAGAAGACCGGACTGCAAGAAATCGGCTCAGTCGGTCTTTGGGCGCTTGAAAACCATCGCGATGTTGTCGGTGGCCCCGCTCTTGAAGTTCACCGACGTGATCGAGATCAGCTCCCAGCCCTCTTCACCGAGAACATTGAGCTCTCCCACGGCATTCGGGTCGAGCCGATAATTCTCACTACGGATGTTGATGATGTGGTACTCCCACTTCGTCATGGTGAACTCCTTCCCCTTCCACTCCCGGATACTGCCTCCGAGAGTCTCCACGCTTCGATTCTAGCCGAACCGATCCATACATCTCTGCATCCGGGCTATCCGTCCTCAGATTACCAGATCCGCCGGTATATGATTCCGGCATGCCAGATAGCCGCTGTCTGGTCCTTTTCACCAAGCCAGCGATTGCGGGTCGGGTCAAGACTCGACTTATCGGAGAGCTCACGGCCGAGCAGGCGGCCGAGCTTCACGAGGCCTTTCTCGGAGACCTGATCGAGCGGGTGAAGAGCGGCAACTTTGCACTGAGGATCGCCTGGGCACTCGAGCCCCGGGAGTCGGTGCCGGAGAGTACGGTCGCGGCGTTCAGACAGCAGGGTGCCGACCTCGGGGAGCGACTCTTCGACGGGCTTGGACGCACCAGCGAGGACCACGATCTGGTGGCGGCCATCGGCAGTGATCACCCCGAGCTCCCGCTCTCGCATATCGAAAGCGGTTTCGATAAGCTGGCCGAGGGTGCAGAGGTGGTGCTGGGGCCGACGGCAGACGGCGGCTACTATCTGGTCGGAGCCACAAAACAGGCCTTGAATCGAGAGATCTTCGCCGGCATCGACTGGAGCACGGATCGGGTTTTGAGATCGACCCTCGATAGGTGTCGTGATCTCGATCTGGCGGTCGAGCTGCTGCCCACGGGAGCGGATGTGGATACTCCCGACGATCTGAGTCGTCTGGCGTCGCGTCTCGCCAAAGGAGAGTGTGACTGCCCCCGGACCATTCGACTGCTCCGAGCTTGGCGGCAAATCCAGCCGTGAATAGTGCGAGGGAACTGCTATGAGGATCCTGAGCGCCGAATCCATGCGTGAAGTGGATCGCAAGGCGATTGAAGAGTTTGGGATACCCAGTCTGGTGCTCATGGAGAACGCCGCTCTCGGTCTGGCCGACGCCATCGCCGAGACCTATCCAAGTGCTCGTGGGGTCGCTATCTTCTGCGGTCCGGGCAACAACGGCGGTGACGGACTGGCGCTGGCGCGTCATCTGGCAGTGAGGGGCTATCACTTGGAGCTTTGTCTGGTGTCGGGTGGGCATGAAGTTTCCGGGGATGCGGCCGTGCAGCTCAACATCTGCCAGAACCAGGGTCTGTCCATTCGGGAAATCGGTCCGGAAGACACCCTTCACAACGCGGTGGAGGCGGCACGAGAGCTCGATCTGGTGGTCGATGCCCTGTTTGGCGTCGGTCTGACCCGTCCGTTGGAGGGACAGTACGCCGAGCTGGTCGAGGCGCTCAATCGACTGACTCTCCCGAGTCTGGCCGTCGACCTGCCGAGTGGTTTGAACGGCAGTCGGTGGGATATCCCAGGCCCTCACATCGAAGCCGACCTGACAGTGACCTTTGGGGCAGCCAAAGTGGCTCACATCTTCTCGCCCGCTGCAGACGCCGTGGGTCGCGTCGCGGTAGCCGATCTTGGCGCCCCGACCGAGCTGATCGAAAGTGCGGAGGGCAATCTCCATCTGATGGTGGCAGAGGAGTTGGCCACCTTCTTGATGCCGCGGCCGGTCGCCAGCCACAAAGGGGACTATGGGCATGTTCTGCTGGTGGCCGGTAGTGTGGGCAAGGCGGGAGCGGCCATCCTGGCGGCACGCAGTGCCGTGCGCAGCGGTGCGGGTCTGGTTACCGCCGCCGTGCCGGAGGAGGTAGTGCAGACAGTCGACCTCGGCTCTATCGAGTCGATGACCTTTCCGCTGAGCCAGACCCGGACCGGAGCTCTGCAGGAAGAAAACGCGAGAACGGTGAGAAATCTCTCCATCGACAAGCATGTGCTGGCGGTCGGACCCGGTCTCGGACGCGACCCGTCGACCGAAGAGACCATCCGCACCATCGTCCTGGACTCGCATCTGCCGGTGGTGCTGGATGCGGACGGCGTCAACGCCTTTGCGGGAAACTACAAGCGGCTGAAGAAACGGGAGGCGGAGAC